>SLRB01000116.1 GCA_007131165.1 Bacteroidales bacterium
TGAAACACTTGATTATTTCAAAATAGATTGTATGTTTGTACTGAATATATGTTATAAAACATGTTTGCACTGAACAACAATAACCTCAATAATAATGCTTTGAACAATAATCAGTTCAAAAGCCCGGAGGTTATTTAGTGTAAGTAGGAACCAAAATCCCTGAAATAAACACCAGAGCCCTCCGGAACAACCGGGGGGCTTTTTTTTGAAAGCAGATGATAAAAAGCAGGAATTATAACAATAATAATCTTTCTCCACCCGGCGGGATGGTTAATGTAATATGATATTACCGGCCCGCTTGCAAAGCGGGTTTTTTTTTGATCTTAACACAAATTGTTCAACATAAACTAAATAACATGGAAACAGTACAACAACAGGAAAGCATCCGGCTTAAAGACGGAATTGAAACAGAAAGGGCAATAGACCTGGTAAAAACCAAATTTTCGCAAATCCTTTGTGAAGAACTCAATCTCACAAGAGTTGTAGCCCCACTTATTGTAGCCGAAGATACAGGTATCAACGACGACCTGAACGGTATTGAGAGGCCCGTGGAAATGAAGCTCAGAGATATGCCTGCCACGAAAGTGAGCGTGGTGCAGTCCCTTGCAAAATGGAAAAGGTACCGGCTGGCACAGCTTGGGGCAGAACCGGGAGAGGGCATACTTACCGACATGAAGGCATTACGTCCCGATGAGGATATGGGACCTATGCACTCGGTATTTGTCGACCAGTGGGACTGGGAAAAAGTCATAGCCAGGGAGCAAAGGCACCTGCACTGCCTGAAGGATGCGGTAAAAAGAATTTACCGTGCCCTGACAGCTACTGAAAAAGCAGTAGCCGAAAGGTACCCTGAACTAACACCCACCCTGCCTCCGGAAATCAGGTTTATCCATGCTGAGGACCTCTGCCTGAAATACCCGGAGCTTACCCCGAAACAGAGGGAAACGGAAGCCGCAAGGGAGTACGGGGCCTACTTTCTTACCGGCATAGGGGGCGACCTGCCGGGAGGTTCGGTACATGACGGCAGGGCACCTGATTATGATGACTGGAGTACACCGACCGGACAGCATTACAGGGGGCTCAACGGCGACATTATTGTATGGAACCCTGCAACGGAATCGGCGTTTGAGATTTCATCAATGGGCATACGTGTCGATGAGAGCGCCCTGCTTTTTCAGCTTGAGAAAAGAAACTGTCTCGAAAGAAAAGAGCTTATGTTTCACAGTCTGCTGCTCGGTGGTAAGCTGCCACAGACAATGGGGGGCGGGATAGGCCAGTCGCGTGTTTGCATGTTCATGCTGAAGAAAAAGCATATTGGACAGGTACAGGCAAGCGTATGGCCGGAACAGATGCTTGGAGAGCTCGAAAAAGACAGCATAAGGCTGATCAGGTAAATATTGGCTAAATTCTTGTAATGTCTTCATTTTTCATTTTCTTTGCCTGCAAAAAGGTTTTATGGAAGGATTGACCGGAGTATTTTTCAGTATCTGCATCCTCTGCATATTCCTGCTTGCAGGCAAGATTTTGCGTGTTAAAGTCAGACTTTTCCAGGTGATATTCCTCCCCGCTTCAATCATAGGCGGGTTCCTGGCGCTTGCCTGCGGCCCCTATGCTGCAAACATCCTCCCTCCCTTTATACTTGATACATGGAGGGAAATACCGGGGATCCTCATAAACTTTGTTTTTGCCACGCTTTTTCTCGGACTCGCGGTACCGGGGCTGAAGGTGTTGTGGTCACAGGGTGGCAGTCAGCTCTGCTTTGGTATGATAGCGGGCACAGGACAATATTTCTTTGCCTTGCTTGTTACAGTGCTGGTTCTGATGCCCTTCTTTGATGTCTCGCCTGTATTTGCCACCATACTGGAGATCGGTTTTGCAGGCGGGCACGGCACTGCTGCGGGTATGCGCGGGGTATTCGAACAGATGGGATTCCCCGAGGGAGCCGACCTGGCACAGATGTCGGCTACCGTAGGCATCATTACCGCTGTGGTTGGCGGGATCTTTTTTATAAACATCGCTATACGCAAGGGTTATTGTGTCAACCTCGATGAATCGAAGGGCATACCTGAGTTTAAGAAGCGCGGACTCATCCCCGAAAAGGAAAGGTTCTCAATATCAAAAGCAACAGTTGCATCTGAATCGATAGAGCCGCTTGCCTTTCATTTTGCTATAACCGGACTGGCTATACTTATAGGGTGGCTTATGCTGGCGGGTGTCAGGCAGATACATCCCGTTGTAAGCGGTTTCCCGCTGTTCCCGCTTGCCATGATGGGAGGAATGATCGTACAGGTCGTATCAATTCGCCTGGGAGTGGCAGGTTACTATGACCGGCGAAGTTTCGAGCGCATCCTGGGCTTTTCGCTCGATATACTGGTGGTGGCAGCTATAGCATCAATAAGACTGGATCTGTTCGTGGCAAACCTGTGGCCCTTCCTGATACTGATGGCAGTAGGTATTGCCTGGCTTTTCTTCTGCCTCGTATTCCTTGCACCCAGGATGTTCCCGTATAACTGGCTGGAGAGAGGAGTGACCGAATACGGTATGCAGAGTGGTGTTACGGCGATGGGACTGCTGCTGCTGAGGCTGGTCGATCCTAATTACAAGACCGATACCGCGCAGGCTTTCGGATTCAAACAAATGCTGTATGAACCATTCCTGGGAGGGGGACTAATAACGGCAACCGCGCCTTTTATTGTTATCAACCTGGGAGTCTGGTGGTCGATCGGGACCGCTGCGGTAATAATGGTTGTTTTTATGCTGATCTCCTGGCTTAACGGCTGGTCAACTATGAACCCCGTTAAAAAGCAGAGGTAGAGGACGTCAAACAAATTGCCTGTGAGCGAAAAGGCAAGATTAATAAAAAGTGTACGATTCCCCATGCTGTTTATTGCAATTATATGGGGTATCGGACTGGCCGAAAAGACAGCGGGCATAAGTTTTAATATGCTGGGCATTTACCCGCTACATGTAACGGGGCTGCCGGGCATCCTGTTCGCTCCGCTTATCCACGGTGACTATTCGCACCTTTTTACCAATACCGGCCCACTGCTCATACTCGGCACCGCACTTTTTTATTTTTACCGTGTTATTGCATTCAGGGTGATCGCGCTCGCCTGGCTGATGACCGGGATATGGGTGTGGTTCGGGGGAAGAGAAGCATGGCACATAGGCTCGAGCGGACTTATTTATGCCCTGGCATCGTTCCTTTTTTTCAGTGGATTTATCAGAAAAAGCATTGAACTTATGGCACTTTCCTTTATCGTTGTATTTTTGTATGGAGGAATGGCCTGGGGGATATTCCCTCTCAGGGAAGGTATATCCTGGGAATCCCATTTGATGGGAGGTATTGCAGGATTTGTACTGGCCATATATTACAGGCATGAAGGTCCACAAAGGAAAAAATACTCATGGGAGCTTGAAGAAGAGGATGATAATGAAGAGATACCGGATAACCCAAAAGTGTAATGCACAGTATGTGTCATCTCCTTCTGCTTTATAAAACTGACTGAATTACCGGCAGTAAACCGATAATACAATGGATGTATCACATTACTACCGAATTTTAGGGGTCCCGGAAAATGCCGGTATAAATGAGATAAAAAACGCCTTCCGGAAAAAGGCGAAAGACTACCATCCCGATATCAACAAGGAGGAGGGCGCCCATGAGAAATTCGTAGACATCAATGAGGCATATACCTACCTTATGAACCTCCGTTCTGAAAACACATCAGGCACAGCTGCCGGGCAGTCTCAAACCGATTATTACCGGTGGTGGATGGAGCAGGAAAGGGAAAGAGCCCGCAGAAGGGCGGCCAGGAGAGCCCGGATGAGGTTCGAGGAGTTCCGCCGCTCATCTATCTACCGCACAACAAGCATGCTGTCGCACATGCTTGATTACTTTCTGCTCGGACTGGGAGTGTTCATAATACTCGCTGCCGGGTTCGGCCTCTATTCACAGGGGCTTTACATAGAGGATAACGGCGATGAGGTGCTCAATATATCAGGGATTGTGGCAGATATAATCATCACTTTTGCCGGTATACTTTTCATAACTGTTTCTTGGAACAGCATAAAGTCGTACCGCAAAAAGTTCAGAAAAAAGTATAAAAACGGAAAAAAACAATGACAGGACAACTACAAGTCTCACCGTTTAAAAGCCCCGTTCTCCTGGTGGACAGGGATAAATGCCTCCGCAACATTAAATTTATGGCAGATAAGGCAGCCAGGCAAAAACTTATCCTGCGTCCACATTTCAAAACACACCAGTCACTTATAATTGGTGAATGGTTCAGGGAGGCCGGAACGGAAAAGATAACCGTTTCATCAATGACTATGGCTCAGTATTTTGGAATGAACGGTTGGAAGGATATATGCGTTGCCTTCCCTTTCAACATCCATGAAATTGACGAAGCAGTCACTCTGGCAGACCGGATAGATCTGCACCTCACCGTATGTTCTGCGCAAACCCTGCAATTAATTGAGAATTCACGTATTCAGAAAGCAGGGATATATATCAAGACCGATACCGGTTACAACCGTACAGGTGTTGCCTGGGATGACCATCACCTGATAGAGGAGATGCTCAGGATATTACAGCGCAGCAGCAAGCTGAAGTTTTCAGGTTTCCTGGTGCACAACGGTCACACATACCAGGCACGCGGGCCGGGGCAGGTTGATAAGATACACATAGACAGCAACGAAAAACTTGCGACACTCAAAGACAGGTATTATGACCGCTACGGGCCTTTCCTGGTATCGACCGGCGATACTCCCTCCTGCTCTCTGTCAGAGAATTTCGAAGGAATTGATGAGATCAGGCCAGGCAATTACGTCTTTTACGATATTTCGCAGTGCCATATAGGATCATGCGATGCCGGAAGCATAGCTGTTGCCCTGGCCGCACCGGTTGTTGCAAAACACCGTGAAAGAAAAGAGATAGTGGTATATGGAGGTGCCGTCCACCTTTCAAAGGAGTATCTGAAACTTGATGACGGCACAATGGTATGGGGGCAGGTTGCCGGAACCCTTCTCAATGACAGGCAAGGGCACAATTCATGGTCAGTCCCCATACCCGGGGCATGGGTGACAAAAGTGTCGCAGGAGCACGGGATAATTAAGTGTGACGATATCTTTTTCAATCAAACCGGCATTGGCGACATAATCACTATACTTCCGGTGCACAGCTGCCTTACTGCTGACCTTATGAAAGGATACATCTCCTGCGAAGGGATGCATATTGACCATCTGTCAGGTTATCAATGGTGATCGGGTGTTTTTATTATATTTACAACATCAACACATATCCCGGACATGTTAAAAACCTGGCCTGATGTCATATACACGAAAACAGACCCGGTTCTTCCGGCAGGCTCCCGGCGGAAGAACCTTATGACAGCATACTATATTAATTCAAATTAAAGATGAACAAAAAAACCCGCACCGCTCTTTTATGGGCGTTTACAATAATAATCACTGTTGTATCGGCAATATATCAGCGGTCTACCGGTCCGACAAAGCCCGAAAGATTCACTATTGACACAGAAGCCGGCGAGTACGGTTTCACCCTCGGGAGAAGTCATGTCGTTACAAGGGATTTTATTGTAAGGCTTGATGATGCACCGGGCACACTGTATGGCACGATCGCTTACCGGCGCTACCCCACAAATGATGAATGGACAGTGCAAAAACTCGAAAGAGACGAAGGCGACCTTAAAGCAGAGCTCCCTGTTCAGCCACCTGCCGGATGGATAGAGTATTATATTGTACTGGACGAAAACGGTAAAAGGGTTTTTTCGGGTGAGGATGAGCCTGTGCGGCTCAGGTTCAGGGGCAACGTACCGGCAGGCTTTATGATTCCGCACATCCTCTTTATGTTCGTGGCGATGCTCTTCTCTAACATGACAGGTATAATGGTAATTTTCAGGCACCCCGGTTACCGTAAATACATGAAACTGACGTTCTGGACACTTCTGGTGGGGGGACTGGTACTGGGGCCGGTAATTCAGAAGTATGCATTCGGAGATTTCTGGACAGGCTGGCCATTCGGACAGGATCTGACAGATAACAAGACCCTGGTGGCATTCCTCTTCTGGGCTCTTGCCATGTACACAAACCGCAAACCGGAAGAGCCGCGGCCCGTTTTCGCACTGGCAGCATCGGCAGTTCTGCTGCTTGTATATTTTATACCCCACAGTATGATGGGGTCAATGCTTGATTACGAAACCGGCGAGGTAGTTACCGGATTCATTTCTCTGCCGTTCAACACACTCATTCCTTTATAAATACTGTGATAGTCACTGTTGCTATTTATGTATCAGGGCGATCGCCAAAAAGTTTTTTCAAAATCATGCAGCACCCTGAAGTCAAAATCGTCTTTATTACGGATTAATGGAAAGAGGCAAGTCTGACTGGCAGAATTTACACCAGGATCTGATAGATAAGTGCAGAAAGGGCGACAAACAGGCGCAGTTCGAAATATACAGGCTGTATTACAAAAGTATGTACAACGTCAGCCTGAGGATTGTGAATGAAACCCAGGAAGCAGAGGATATTATGCAGGACTCGTTCCTTTCGGCTTTTGAAAATATTGGCAGCTACAGGGGAAAGGTAAGCTTTGGTGCATGGCTCAGGAGAATAGTGATCAACAGGTCGATTGATGCATTGAAAAAGAGAAAGAACCTCCTGACCGGCATTGAAGAAGTTGAGGATATGCCGGACCTGAGCGATAGCGGGAACAGCGATTACGAAGAGACCCGCCTTGAGGTGGAAAGGATACAGAAGTGTATCAGTCTTTTACCTGACGGATACCGAATAATATTGAGCCTTTACCTTCTGGAGGGTTATGATCATGAGGAGATTGCCTTAATACTTGGCATTTCAGCCTCTACCTCAAGATCACAATATACAAGGGCCAGGCACAAACTTGCAGTGTTGTTAAAAAAAGACCGCAGAGATGGATGAACTTGAAAAATATATAAGGGAGAACAGGGATGCATTTGACCTGGCGGAGCCCCGTGAGGGACATTTCGAACGGTTTGCAGGCAAAATGGAGAAAACCGCAGGGACTACCTCCCCGTTCAGATGGAGGTATTTTCTGCAGGCCGCGGTTATTGCTGTTCTTGTGATCCTCTCCTCGCTTTGGATATATGACCGGGTTTCAGGCCCGCCAGACGGCCACAGAATGATTACGTTATCTGACATATCTGCCGAATACCGTGAAGCGGAAATTTTCTATACCAGCATGATTAACCGGAAATATGAAGAGATCAAATCATTTGACTTTCATGATAATTCCCTGGAGCAGGAGATGCTGCTCAATGAGCTGTCGGAGATGGATGCAGTTTACAGGTCACTGCAGGAAGAACTTAGCTCCGAGAAGGGCAACCAGATGATCATAAATGCCATGATCCGGCATTACCAGTTAAAGCTTGAAATTATGAGCAGGATAATAGATCATCTTTACGAGATAAAAAACGGCGAACAATCAAAAACAGAAGACAATGAATATATCAGCATTTAAAAAGCAGGCAGTAATGCTTCTCCTTCTGGTTACCACCATTACAGCCACATATGGCACACAGGAGGCTACCAGGAAGTACGAGAAGCTGTTCCCCCTTACGGGGAAGGCAGCCCTGGAGATATCCAACCGCTACGGCAGCGTAGATATAAGGAACTGGGAAAAGGAGGATATCTCAGTGGAAGTGGTAATAAAGGTTACCCATCAGAACCAGGAAACCGCCGAAAGGCAGCTGTCATACATCACGGTCAACTTCAGCCAGAGCAACAATGATGTAAGTGCCGTAACAGAGATCGACCAGCGCATCAGCCGTATCGGTTCCAGGTGGTTCTCCGCTGGTGATGAAGGCCAGGGCATAAGTATTGATTATACCGTATATGCCCCTGTAGAAACCGATCTTAACATTTCCCACAGGTACGGTGATATCTTCATAAACGAGGCCACCGGCTATACCCTGATCGACCTGCGGTACGGCAACCTGCAGGCAAACAAAATAATCAGAGACAATACCCGCCCGCTCAGCGAGATCAACCTTGCCTATTCACCAAAGGCAACGATCAATGAAGCCGGGTGGCTCAAGGTAAATATGAGATACTCAGACCTGACAGTGGTCAGGTGCAGGGCTCTCGTGATCTCATCCAGCTATTCGAAGTTGCGGGTCGAAGATGCAAGTTCTATTGTTTCGGAAGCCAGGTACAGTGAGTACATACTCGGGAACATAAACAACTTTGTTACCGAAGGGGCCTATACCAACTACAGCATAAGCAGCCTGCTTAACAGGCTTGATGTTGAATCGAGGTACGGCAATGTAAGAGTTGACCATGTGCCGGCCGGCTTTACAAGTGTTAAATTCACGGGGAGTTACGGCAACATGAGGATGGGTGTTGACAGAAACGCATCATACCAGATCGAATCAACGGCCAGTTACGGAACCGTATCTATTCCTTCAGGAGGCCGGGTGAACCGCATAACCAGAGGTCAGCAGTCCACCCTCTCGGGTACTGTTGGTGATGCCCCAAGTCCCTCATCGGTAATAGAGATCAGTACGCGTTACGGCAATGTAAACCTCAATCCCCGCTAAACAGGCTTCATTTCAACTGATAATCCCCGGGCAACAGGTTGCCCGGGGATTATTTCGCTGTACACCACACAGTGAAAATTTCCTCCCCATTCGCCCCCGGCACCGCGGTATTCAGATTCATATGCCGTTTAGCCCACCAGCCATATTAATAGGTTGGCATTTTGAAATTAGTCAATACTTTTTACTAATTTAGACCCCGTAAACCGGCACAAAACAAGCCGGCAAACACCCATAAACAGTCACCGAAATGCCAGCAGCCCCTCTTGATTTTAACGACAGGAACAACGAGGCATTCAGAATTCTCTTTGAGCATTCGCCCGATGCCATATTTGTTCAGGATGAGGATGGGTACATACTGAATGTCAACGAAGCAGGTTGCGAGCTCCAGGGTATTCCGCATGAGAGGCTTGTAGGGATGAACATCAGCGACCTTGTGCCCGAAGATGAGGTCAGGAGATTACTCGAAAGGAATAAGCTTTGGTTCAGCGGTGCGCTTCATTACTGCGAGGGTATTGTTTACTCATCTACCGGCGAAATCATACCGGTCGAATTTCACGGCAGGCTGGTCAGCTTTACTGATAAGCCTTCTCTTCTTCTTATTCTCCGGAACATAACCAGAAGAAAAGAGGAAGAGGAGCTTATACGGATGGAAAAACTATACTTTGAGAACCTGTTCCTTGCAGCCCCCGAGGCGATTGTAATAACCGACAAAGAGTCACGCATACAGAGGGTAAATGACCAGTTTACTACTTTGTTCGGTTACAGCGCCAGCGAGGTAATTGGCAGGAACACACTGTCACTGCTCACTCCCGCTGACAGGATAAAAGAATCAAAGGAGTTCACAATAAAAATAAGAAGCGAAAGAGGTATCATAAATGATACCGTAAGGCTCAGGAAAGACGGCAGCCAGGTTAGTGTATCCATCGTAGGGGCCCCGATAGCGGTACACGGTGAACAGATAGGCGTTCTTAAAATCTACAGGAACATAACAGAACAAAAAGCGACCAGGGGGGCACTCCGGGAGAGCCAGGAAAAGCTGCAGAATATATTCGAAAGTTCACCCGACGCCATTGCGGTTACCAGCCTTGACGGGACAATAATCGACCGGAACCGTGCAGCCCTCGAGCTTTTCAGGTTTCCGGTCACCAATACCCACAAGGAGTTTTCAGCGCTTGAACTGGTAATTGAAAAAGATCACAACCGCGCCAGGACTTTTTTCAGGAATGTGATCAACAAGGGGTCTGTAAAAAACAAAACCTTTACACTGGTAAAGAAGGACGGCACAAAATTCATAGCAGAGGTGTCGGCCAGCCTGATGAAGGACAGGAACCAGAAACCCTCCAATCTTGTCATCATAGTTAAAGACATTACCGAGAGACTGCTCTACGAGAAAAGGCTTGAGGATGCGAAGGAAAAAGCTGTTGAATCCGACAAGCTCAAGTCAGCCTTCCTGGCAAATATGTCACACGAGATCAGGACACCAATGAATGCCATCATAGGTTTTTCAAAACTGCTGAGCACTCACCACAGCAGCGATACAGACAACAGCGAGTATATTGAGATCATTAAGAATACCGGCAATACATTGCTGAACCTGATTGATGATATTATTGACTTTGCCAGGATAGAAGCCGGCGAGGTCCAGATAAGGAAAACAGCCTGCGATGTAAACGGGATACTTAAGGAGCTCCATTACTCCTTCGAGAAGGAACTCACCGGCAACCCTGATAATGATATCGACCTTGTGCTCAATATTCCCGAGGATCCCGGCGACCTGACAATACTGACCGACAGCAACAGGTTCAGGCAAATATTATCCAACCTGCTAAGCAACGCATTGAAGTTCACCAATAAGGGGATGGTGGAATTCGGATATACCCTGGGCGACAAAAAAATCACCTTCTACGTCAGAGATACCGGCATTGGTATTCCGGAGGAAAAACAGGCAATAATTTTTGACCGTTTCCGCCAGCTTGATTCAACATCAAGCAAAAAGTTCGGGGGAACCGGACTCGGACTGGCAATTACCAGGAACCTTGTCAACCTTCTGGGTGGGAAAATATCGGTTCAGTCGTCAGAGGGATCAGGCTCCCGGTTCAGATTCACCCTGCCCTACCACAAAATGGAAAATGCAAACCAGTATAATATAAGTGCCAAAACCGATATGAGCAACTATAACTGGAAAAACAAGACCATTCTCGTTGTAGAAGACAATGAGCTCAATTCTAAGTTATTACAAAAGATGATCGAGCCCACCGGCGCCGAAGTTATTATTGTGAAAGATGGCAAGCCGGCCATCGACGAGTGCAGGAGGAACCAGGCGGTTGACCTGGTACTGATGGATATCCAGATGCCCGAAATGGACGGTTATGAAGCCACCAGGGCTATCAAGAACGTCAATCCCAAATTACCGGTAATAGCACAAACGGCCTATGCAATGTCGGAGGAGAGGGACAGGATAATAGAGGCTGGATGCGACGACTACCTGCCTAAGCCCATCAGGCAGCGGGAACTGTTCCAGGTACTGAACAAGTATCTGGAAGGTTAACGGTTAAAACCGGGCATTATAAAATATGACAAACAACTTATACATATAATTTAAATGAATATGAAAAATCTTTCAGCTATCAGGTTTACACTAATTATCATTGCTGCTTTACATTTTTCAGCATGCAGCGGCAGACAGGACACCGGCCGCCAAACCCACGGCGAAACCCCCTCATATGTTATTGCAATACACGGAGGCGCAGGAACACTGAGCAGAGACAGGATGACCCGGGAGCAACAGGATGAATATACCTCAAAACTAAACGAGGCGCTTGAAGCAGGCGAGGATATACTGAGGTCGGGCGGAACCGGACTTGAGGCTGTCCGTGCCGCGATAATGATCATGGAAGATTCACCTCTTTTCAACGCGGGCAAAGGTGCAGTATTCACCAACCAACTGAGGGTAGAGCTGGACGCCTCGGTTATGGATGGAAAAACAAGGAATGCAGGTGCAATAGCGGGGGTAACAGACATAAAAAACCCGATACTTGGAGCTATTGCCGTCATGGAAAACTCACCCCATGTTATGATGGCCGGATCCGGTGCATCGACCTTTGCCGCTGAACAGGAACTCGAACTGGTAGAAAACAGCTATTTCCATACCCGGCGGAGGCTGGATGCCGTAAAAAGACAGATTGATGCAGAGAAACAGGGAACCGTTGGAGCAGTTGCACTGGACACTCATGGAAACCTTGCTGCGGGAACATCTACCGGAGGCATGTCGAATAAACGTTACGGCCGTATAGGCGATTCTCCCGTTATAGGCGCAGGTACATGGGCATGCAATACCACCTGCGCTGTATCAGCCACAGGACACGGAGAGTATTTCATCAGGAATGTTGTATCATATGATATTTCTGCACTTATGGAATACTCCGGCATGTCACTGGAAGAGGCATCCAATCATGTAATCAACAATAAGCTTGTAGAGGCAGGCGGAACAGGCGGGGTTGTTGCCGTCGACAGGCACGGGAATGTCTCCATGCCCTTCAACACCGAAGGAATGTACAGGGGATATATCAAGTCGACCGGTGAAAAAGAGATACTGATCTTCAGGGACTGACATCCGGTGTAAAGCTTCCGGTCAGCTATCACCAGTGGACGCACTGATACTGATCCCACCCTTTGCATCAACAACATCATAGTTCCTGTCAACCAGCAGATCGGCCCTGTGCTTTAGCGACTGCACATTTATGTGCTCCCTTTCAAGGACTTTGAGCCTGAAATCATCCTGCGGTTCCTTACCCCTGATAAGCTGAGACATCTTGGTCTCGTGGTAGGTGAGCTCGATGAACACCCTGAGGTCAACATTTTCGGTATTGATGGCATACAGTCCGTCAATGACAAGAAGGTGGATCTTTTTGAAATCGGTTATCAGCTTATCTATCTGATCGGGAATAATATCAATACAAGGCATGATCGTCTCCCTGTTTTCCTTAAAATCGACAATATTACGGTTCACAAGGCTCCAGTCATACTCATCTATACCAACCGAGTCAATCCCGTTGGTCATTCTCCACTCTTTCCGGAGCAGTGGCGGCACCAGGTAATAATTATCTGTATGCAGCACTTTCACCCTTATTCCCTGGCCTTTAAGCGACTGTGCAAGCGAATGTGACAGCTCACTTTTACCGGCACCCGATTCTCCCGATATCGCAACCACATATTTATAGTCAGGATCAACCTTCTCTTTCTCCTTCTTTTCGGCAAGCACTCTCTCCGTTATCGCCTGAGCGGCGGCCTTGTGAAGGTCATTTATCAGCAAAACATCTCCAAGCATAAAATATTAATAAAAAAATTTAAATTTTAACAACAAGCTCCTTACCTGGAACAA
>SLRB01000081.1 GCA_007131165.1 Bacteroidales bacterium
CCGAACAGAGAAGTTAAGCCCATTAGCGCCGATGGTACTGCGAAAGCGGGAGAGTAGGTCGTTGCCTTTCTTTTATAAAACAATCCCGGATACTGGTTCTGTTAACCGTCCGGGATTTTTTATTGCCGTACATGTTGCGTTATAACCAGGTGGTGAAACGATATAAAGCTCAGACTAAAAGTCTGGCTATCTGGTCGTACAATTCATCCTGCATTATAGGTTTTGAAAGATAGGCATCACAGCCGGCATTAAGGCACATCTCCCTGTCACCCGACATGGCATAGGCTGTGAGTGCTATTATGGGAACATGTCTTTTATTCTGGGATTTAATTTTTTTTGTTGCTGAAATACCGTCCATTACCGGCATTTTTATATCCATAAGAATTATGTCGATATCGGGATTCTGGTTGAATACTTCAACTGCTTCATGTCCGTTATGGGCCCTGAGTATCCTTGCACATTTATCTTCAATTAATTCATTTAGATACAAAAAGTTGGTTTCTTCATCCTCTGCTACAAGTATCACTTTGCCATCAAAGCTGTAACTGGTTTTTTTATGCTCTTTCAGGTTATCAGGTGTTTTATTCCCCTGTTTACAGGGTATTGTAAACCTGAACACCGATCCTTTCCCCGGTTCAGAATCCAGTCTGATTTGCCCCCCGAGCATCTCTGCCAAAACCTTGCATATATGCAAACCAAGTCCGGTACCCCCGTGCTTACGGGTTGTCTCGCAGTCAACCTGGCGGAACCTGTCAAAAATTACTTCATGGTATTCTTTGCTGATGCCCGGTCCTGTATCCTTTACGTAAAACTCCATGCACTCTTCAGCGGAGCTATATCCGATTTCGATAGTCCCTTCTTCTGTAAATTTGACAGCATTCCCTGCAAGGTTTGACATGATCTGGTTTAGTTTACTTGAATCGGTTATTATTTCTGCATTCTGGTCGGGCAGGTCAAAATATGTTTCAATTCTTACCCCCTTCCTGGCCGCCTGAGGCTCGAATACATTCTTTATTCTTGAAATTGTGTGATTTATATTGACTTTACCTTTATGTATATCCATTTGGCCAGTCTCGATCTTGGCTATGTCTATTATGTCGTCAAGCAGGCTCAGAAGCTGATGACAGGAGCTGTTGATAATTTTTGTAAAGGCTTTATGTTTATCATTTTCGATACCAGGCCTGAGCAACATTTCCGAAAAACCTATTATGGCATTCATAGGAGTGCGTATTTCGTGGCTCATATTGGCAAGGAAAGAGGTCTTCAGCCTGTCACTTTCCTCTGCTTTTTTACGGGCCTTTGACAACTCTATATTAAGGGCAAGGTATCTTTCATTTTGTTCCTTGAGCCTTAATTCATTTTCTTTCAGGGCATCCTCTGCAATTTTTTTCTCGGCAATATCCCATGCCTGTTCGGCAAGCTGGGTGATGATCTCTACATCCTTCATGCTGTAATCCTGCTCCTTGTTGCCCACACCCAGCACAGCTATGATCTTGTTGCCCCGTATGACCGGCACTGTAAGTTGCCGCCTGATTTCGGCATGCCCTTCGGGCATCCCTTTCCTGCCGGGTAAAGCTTCATAGTCATTATGGATTATGGGACGGCGTTCCTTTACACAATCAGTCCATATGCCGGCCTTGCTTAAGGGGTAATGCATTTTGTAATTCTCGGCGATATTGCAGAATTTGCCTGTAGTGTTATCTGACCATTCCTGGAGACTGATTGTGCCGGTATCCTGGTCAATGAAGTGGTAAAAGGCCACTTTGCTCGAGGTAAGCTCTTCGGCTTCGTCAAGTGTTTTCTTCAAAAACTCCTTTACATTGTGGTCCCTGGAGTACTCAACCAGCCTGAGCCGGGCACTTGTTAATTTTTCTGAAAGCTTGCGACCGGTAATGTCGCGGGCAAGGGCAAGAATATAATGCCTGCCACCGAAGGCAACTTTCCTTACCGACAATTCAACAGGGAATGTCGATCCGTCTTTTCTGCCATGGTTTGCCTCCGTTTTTATTACGTATCCTCCTGCACTCCATTCTCCCCACTGTTTTATTATTGCATTCCTTTCGTTTTTGCAGTAAAGGAGGTCGAAGACAGACATGTTTTCCAGCTCAGCTTTTGAATACCCTGACCGGATGCATGTCTCATTGTTTACTTCCAGGATATTCCCAGCCATGTCATGCAGGTAATGGATCTCAGACGACTGCTCAACGAGCGACCTGTATTTCTCTTCACTGGCACGCAACTTCTCTTCGTCCAGTTTTTTTTCGGTTGTTATCTCAGTATAGACAATTATGCCCCCTATAGAACCATCCGGTTCGTACCATGGCCTGCATTCCCACCTTGTCCATTCGGTCTTTCCGTCAGGAGCGGGGTAGGAGTCCCATTCCATCCTTAAAACCTCGCCTTTAAGCACCCTCTGGTGAACCTGGCGCCATTTTTGGGGCAGGTCCGGAAATACTTCATAATGGTGTTTGCCTATTATATTTGTTTCCTCAACTTTGTAGTCTTTCAGGTATTTCTCACTCACGAATATGTATCTGAGGTTTCTGTCATGTACCGCAATAGCACTGTGGGCGTGTTTTATTATATACTTTATCATCTGGTCTGAATAAACATGCTTTTTTCGGGTGTCCTGCCGGTATAGTCGGTGCTTTGGGTATCTGATACCTTTATTATTTTTCTCGGCCTTACACGGTGGGGGTTGTAGATGTCTGATCATAGGCTCTTATTACAGTATGAGACAATCAAAAATCATCGCTCTGACACATTTGCCGGGGGATACAGCTATCATTAAAGATAGTGCCAGAGAGTTAGTATACGGGAAATGCCTGTAACTGTTTCAAATATACATCACTATGAAGCACTATTAGACTAACATCTGTGTTTTTAGTCTGGCCGGTATGCCTGGTGGTTATTTATCCGGTAGTTGCAAGGGTTGCCAGTCAGGCTGATAGAGTACCGGGAGATGTTTTTTTAAATATTTTCATGGCAAATAGTTTTTCCTAAACCAAAAAAACCTATTTTTGCATCCCTGAAGTAAGAAACATTTCTTCACTTCACGCTTTAATCAGAAGCAGGAGGTAAAAATTTTTTCCACATATTTTTTTGTAAAGCCGGAAATAGTTTTTATCTTTGCAGTCCCTAAAAAAAAAGGAATGTGTCCTGAAGGTTTTAGATGGGAGTTTTTTTTAGGGTTTTTTTATGATTTTTGATCAAGTTCTTTGAAAAGGTTGAAGAGTACAATTTAAGAACCAAGAATTTTTTTGAGAGGAATTCAATCTTGAGCACATTTAAACTTTTACTTACAACGAAGAGTTTGATCCTGGCTCAGGATGAACGCTAGCGGCAGGCCTAACACATGCAAGTCGAACGGTAACAGGGGTAGCAATACCTGCTGACGAGTGGCGCACGGGTGAGTAACGC
>SLRB01000306.1 GCA_007131165.1 Bacteroidales bacterium
ATGGTCTGCCTCTCCCTTTACCCCCTTTTTTTTTTTTTTTTTACAAACACCTGATATGACAGGACAACCCGGTAAAAATCAGCCTGTCAAAATTATCAATACTGTCGAGCACGCTGTTCAATGCTACAGGGCAATACCAGGATGACTGGGCTGCAGTTAAATCGCTTACAGATTCTATAATAACCGGGCCGGGGCGCAGCGGATTATTGTCAATACCTGCCATAAGTGCACGGTCAGCCCGGCCGGTTTCAATCATATATTGAACTATAGCAGTCGCCACTCCGCCGCTTTTTGCATTGCTCCTGAGCCGTTCATCCGTTGCAAATCCGCATACAGCCTGCAGGACATTGCCATGAAAATGATCTTCTGTTGCCGATGCCACTGAAGGGTCAACCCTGATGGCCGAACAAACATCGACACATAACCGGCAGCGGGTACAGGTACCCGTGTCGACCGAAGCCACCAGCAATCCGTTATGGCTCTCGTTTACCGTTATGCTCCCGGCAGGGCATACTGCCGTGCAGGTTCCGCATCCGTTGCACAAACCCTGGTCTGCTACAAACTGTATCGTTACTTCATTTCCTGGTTCCATGATGGATCCTCTATAACACTGCGTAAATAGTCGCTAAAAAGTTACGCATAACCTGGTTCAGGCTATCTCATTATTCAGTCAGCGAGCAAGCACCGGTCACCGTAAATTATCTTCGAACAGCTTCAGTATTCTCCTGTATTCATCAACCCAGCTGCTGGTTTCGGTAAAGGCATGACGCTCGACAGGGTAAACCGCCAGCTCCCAGTTTTCCTTGCCGAGCTCTATAAGACGCTGGGTAAGCCTTACAATATCCTGGAAGTGAACATTGTCGTCAACCATTCCGTGGCACATTAAAAGCGCTCCTTCAAGCCCCCCGGCAAAATAAATTGGCGAACTGCGCACATAGGCAAGGCTGTCGCACACAGGTGTGTTAAGTATGTTCGAGGTGTACCCGTGGCTATAATGAGCCCAGTCGGTTACCGACCGCAATGCAGCTCCGGCAGAAAAAACATCCGGGTGATTGAACATTGCCATGAGGGTGATGAAACCACCGTATGACCCGCCGTATATGCCAATCCTGCCGGGATCTATCCCATACTCTTCGACGAGGAACCGGGCACCATCAACATTATCTGACAGGTCTTTGCCTCCCATATGCCTGTAAATTCCCGTGCGCCAGTCCCTGCCATAACCGGCGCTTGCCCTGAAATCGGTGTCAAGTACGGTATATCCCATATCAACCAGTAAGTTATGGAACATGTACTCCCGCAGGTAACTGCTCCACCACTTATGGGCGTTCTGAAGATATCCTGCACCGTGCACAAATATGACCGCCGGTCCGCCGGGTTCGGCATCTTCCGGCCGGTAAAGCCGGGCCCAGACCTCTTCTCCGTCTCCGGCTGTATAGGTCAGCAGTTCAGGCACCCTCCAGTCATATGCAAGGAACTCTTCGGTAAGCGAATGGGTAACTCTTTTCATTTCAGCACCGGGACTGTTTTCCATTATATAAAGCTCCCACGGCTTATTGTAGTAGGAATACCTTATTGCAAGCGTTTTTTCATCCGGTGAAAGAACTGCATCATGCCTTCCTTCAAGGGAAGTAATCTGTATGCGGCGGCCACCATCAACAGGCATCCTGTAAAAATGACGCTCCCCGGGGTGAACCTCGTTCGAGGTAAAATACCAGTGCTTTTTATCCCTCGATAACTGCGGGTCATAAACCTCAAAGTTCCCTGACGTCAGAGCCCTTTTTCTGCCATTGGTTATGTCGATAGTGTAGAGATGGGAATAGCCGGATTCTTCACTCTGAAACCATACTTTTCTGTTACAGGGTAACCAGCCCATTCCAGACCTCCCCCATACGTTGATTCCGGGGCCTGCTATCCAGGCCTCATCCCTTTGCCTGTCGAGTGAGCTCAGTGTGCCTGTTTCAGGGTCGAGAAGCATTATCCAGCGATCCTTGTTATCCCTGGCCCTGATATTGACAAGGGCATGCTGGCCATCAGGCGACCAGAAAAGAGCCGTGAAGTTCACATCACGGTCTTCCTGCAACTCATCATCATTATATCCATAATCCCTCATATACGCCGGAACATCCCTCAAACCGGGAATATTGCCGGTCTCAACATCATAGCTTTTGCCCATTTCCAGATCATATATGCCGGGTACTACTTTCATCTGAGGAGCCCCGACCTTGGGCCTGACCATCCTTTCTTCAGTATATCCTGACATGGTTACATAGTCGGGCATCATGGTCTGACGAGCATCCGGGCTTACTGCAAGCATATAGGAGACGAACCTTTCACACGGACTTAGCTGGATATTCATTACAGATGCATTTCCCGTATATATTGCCAGCGGCCTTTCAGGCCGGTCACGTTCACGTTGTTCATCTTGCAACTCTTCGAGCTCTTTTCTTTCCCGTAAAACATCAAACAGCTCTGTCTGCTGGTTCTGCAGCCAGTTATCCTGATCTCCCTGCTTGCTTTCAGAGGGAGCACGGCCTCTCCTGAAATCAGTCAGCTGCCGTGTTGTCCCGCTCACCAGGTCATACAGGAAAAGGTTGTTGCCGGCAATATAGGTTATCCCTTTTTCATCCCTGGTAAATGATGGTGAAGAAACAGGCTGCAGGCTCGATATGAGCCGGGTGGTTTGAGATACTGCCGGTTCCTCCAGGTAAAGATCGCCGTTACGTACATAAACCTTTTTCGTATAATCATCGCTATAGACAGCCTGAACAGGCGCAAGCCGCCGTCTTTGGTGGGCCGTTGCCTTTAAGACCTCGCCGGAAACCAGGCTATATATATACAGCGAATCGGCAGGGTTATTATCGGGGTTCCACCGGAACCAGACATAGCGGCTGTCGTCCGACCACCTGAAACTGCCGGGCTGGTGTCCTATCCATTCATCTCCCATCATTATTCTATCAAGAGAAAGTGCTGAACCAGGTTGTGCCTCTAATGATTGTAATGTTGCGGGCAGGATAATGCCCAGCATAATGAAAACAATTGTACGGGTCATGGTTAAAACAGTTGGTTAAATAAACTACCCCGGGCAGAGCCGCGAAGTATCCTGTGGAATTAATTATTACCGGCCCGTGGGCCGGGTAAACAAACCAGTCAAACCGGTATGAACAGCAAAGCAAAAAAATCACTTTATTAAAAAAACGAGCTCACAAAATACAAAAAATTGTTTTACCGGGAGGTAGAAAAATCGATTGCCCAGGTATAACAGCCCTTTGTCAGCTGTACCTGTAAATAGTTCTTCCACCTGCAGGAGTGGGCTTTTCCGGGACAGTGTTTACCAAAAACGAAAACCCGTTATGCCTGACGGGCCGGAAGGCTGCTATTGGCGGCAACCTCCCTGAACTGCTCAGGGATCCTGTCAATAATTGACAGTATCTCCTCCGGGTCGAGGGATGTAAGCAGCTTCAGCCTTGTTTCCTTGAAATGAGCAAGGCACCTGAAATATGCAACAAAGTGCCTTCGCATTTGCAGTATCCCTACCTTCTCCCCTTTCCTTTCGACCGATTTGAGAAAATGTTCCCTGGCAATCTGTGCTTTTTCAAATAGTGACATGGGTGCAGGATATTCTCCCGTATCAAGGTAATGCCTGATCTCCCTGAATATCCAGGGCCGGCCCACAGTAGCCCTTCCAATCATGATACCGTCAACACCATATCTGTCGAACATGAGAGCTGCTTTTTCAGGAGAATCAATATCGCCGTTGCCTATCACCGGGATTTTCATGCGCGGGTTATTTTTTACCGCACCTGTAAGTGTCCAGTCAGCCTCTCCCCTGTACATCTGCGATCTGGTTCGCCCATGAATGGTTATAGCTGCAATTCCCTGATCCTGCAGGCGTTCTGCGACTTCAACGATCGGCTTGCTGCCTTCATCCCAGCCGAGCCGGGTCTTAACTGTTACAGGAAGTGAAGTGTTTTTTACAATCTCTCCGGTCATACTGACCATCAGCGGGATATTGCGAAACATCCCGGAACCTGCCCCCCTGTTTGATATCTTTCTTACAGGGCAACCGAAATTTATATCTATCAGGTCGGGATATGATTTTTCTGCCATGCGCGCAGCAGCAACCATCGATTCTGTAATATGCCCGTAAAGCTGAATTCCCATGGGCCGCTCGTAATCATATATATCCAGTTTCCTGATGCTCTTTTTGCCATCACGTATAAGGCCATCGCTTGATATGAACTCAGTATACATCATATCGGCACCGTATTTCTTGCACATGTACCTGAATGAAGGATCTGTTATATCCTCCATTGGTGCGAGGAACAACGGCTTGTCCCTTAATTCTATGTTTCCGATCCTGACCAGTTTTTTCAATATTATGAGTGTGCAAAAATAACAGGTTTTTTATTCCCTGTATTGCCTGATCCTTTCATTCGCTAACGTGTAATATTACGCAGAAAAAATTGATGTATATTTATCCTGTAAAAACAAGAGTCAAAATTTTGTAACTTCTTTACAAAATTTTGACTGACAGGATGAACCGCTGCGCTTTTCCATAAAATTTTTTCATGCGTCTGTGTGTCATATAACTCAGAAAAAATTTTATGTACATTTGCAGGTATGAGAGACGGAATTTTACAAAACACCGGCCCTTTTACCAAACTTGTCTTTTCGGCATTTATTGTCATCTCCGTTTTTCTTATAACCCTTGTTGCCGGACTGGCTCTGGCCATGCCAATATTCGGCATGGGATTCATGGAGCTGATCGACAGCCTCTCCAATATCGCTCATCCCAGATATGTCGATTTGCTAAGATACTTTCAGATT
Organism: Bacteroidales bacterium; assembly: GCA_007131165.1. GTDB lineage: Bacteria > Bacteroidota > Bacteroidia > Bacteroidales > PUMT01 > PXAP01. The sequence continues at coordinate 4,831 of SLRB01000306.1, forward strand.
GTACAGTCGATCGGACTTTTCCTTATTCCCCCGTTCATTCTCGCCTGGTTCTTCAGTGGGAACATAGCCAGATATCTTAGAATTGACAGGGGAATAGACAGCAGGACGATAGTCCTTACAATGGTGCTTGTGCTATCGGCTATTCCGCTAATAAACCTCCTGGCGCATTACAATGCACGCCTGTCACTTCCCGATTCTCTGTCATCTCTGGAAGAGTGGATGAAAACCACCGAAGAAACGGCAGATAACCTTATCAAGACATTTCTGAGGGCAGAAACGGTAACAGGCCTTCTGTTAAATCTTTTCATGATTGCAATCATACCTGCGATTGGTGAAGAACTTTTGTTCAGAGGCGTAATACAACGCCTTTTTTCGGAATGGACAGGGAGCAGGCATTGGGGAATATGGATAGCAGCAATCATTTTCAGCGCAATGCACCTCCAGTTTTATGGTTTCCTCCCCCGTACCATGCTTGGTGTTTTGTTCGGGTATATGCTGGTTTGGAGCGGTACAATGTGGGTTCCGGTAATTGCACACTTCGTGAATAATGCGGCAGCAGTACTTGTATATTATTTTATTTATCAAAACCGGCTTAGTGAGGATATTGAAACCATTGGAGCAGGCAGAGGCGATTGGATATATTTGGTAATAAGCCTTCTTTTCTTTGGTTACTTTATCACGGCCTTTTACAGGAGGGAGAGAACACGCCGCCCTGGTGCATCGCTGACGAAGAAAACACCGTGAAAGCACCGGCCTGGCAGATAAGTCTGACCTTTAACCGGCACCGGAGCTCTGACGATTAAAGAACCGGATTTTGCTTATCTCATTTTTTCGGTAAACATAAACCAGCCCGTATTCTTTGGCCTTTTCCCTGCGAAGGTCATCGGGAAGGTCTTTGAAAGAATCTTCCACTTCGTTCCATATCGTAAGGATTATTGCATCTGCTTCTTTTCTTAATTCCGTCAGATTTTCAAGTGCCCTCGAAGTATTTTTTTGCAGGGTTTTCTGGTAATGGTACTTATCCATGAAGGTTTCATACCTTACCCTGACCACCGCTATTGTAGGATTGGTTATAGGAGTGTTGCCTTCCATTATACGTCGTGCTTCCCCGTCTACCAGCCTTTCGCCCCAGTTTATTAAATCATTCTCCGAGCTCAATGGTGGAGTTTTCGCATCATCTGCATCAATGCCAAAGTAGGTCCTCACACCGGGCTGAAGTTCGCCCCTCATTACTGCCATGTTCATTACCTGAACAAAATGGGAGATATAAATTTTTGCCTTCTTCAGGATGACATTATACTCCTTGTTTTTTCTGGTCTGTATTGAATAAGACTGTCTGTATAATGATATTGAATTCTCGAAATTATTCAAAAATGCCTGCAGCCTGTGAAAGGTTTTCTGAGAAAAGGCCAGCTTGAAAGGAGGAAGCTCCTTTCCCTTAGAAAGGGCAATATGCATTGCCTTTAGCCTGGCCTTGTCGGTGTTGGGGAGTCGACGATAGGGCATAATTAACGACGTTGTGTTAATATTTTGTTAACAAAGAGCATCAATTTGCGAATATAAAATATTCTCTAATATATCAAGGGCTATTCGCAATATTTTTGACTAAAAATTAGATATTTATGTATGCGGCTGAATCCGGGCATTTCTAATGTGGCAACAAAGCATTGGCAATACATTATGAACTACCCCGGAGGCTGAACCCCGGGGTATCAAATGTGATTAAATCTCCCGGCCCGGAAGATAGGTGAGGCTCCTTGACTAAACCGGTTTTTGGTATTAATTTAGCATCCGGCATTTGCCGGTAAACGGAAAACAGGAATACAGGCCCTGTTTATAAAAAACACAATTATTATGTTCAAACCTGATGTATACAGAAAAAGGCGTGATAAACTGGTAAAAGATATTGGATCCGGACTGGTTCTGTTGCCTGGAAATGAAGATTCCCCTATGAATTACAGGGCAAACACCTATCATTTCAGGCAGGACAGTTCGTTTCTTTATTTCTTTGGTATTGACCAACAGGGTCTTGGGGGATTAATTGACCTGGATAACGGCACCCATATGCTTTTTGGCGATGACGCCGGGATTGACGATATTATCTGGATGGGGGAACGGCCAACTATACAATCGCTCGGAGAAAAAGCGGGTGTTGACAAATGCTACCCATACAATGAACTTGAAAAAATTCTGAAAAAGGCCATTGCCTCAAAAAGAGTGGTGCACTACCTGCCTCCTTACAGAGAGGAAAGGATGCTGCGACTGGAAAGCTGGCTCGGGATTCATCATGCCGAAGTAGCCAAAAATTCCTCGCCCCGGTTGATAAAAGCTGTTGTGAGCCAGAGATCGGTCAAATCAGATGATGAAACAGCCGAAATAGAAAAAGCTGTGAATATTGCATATGAGATGCATACCACTGCCATGAGAATGGCAATGCCCGGAATATATGAACGGCAGATAGCCGGCCGTATAGAAGGCATATCCCTGGCGCACGGCAACCCGGTCTCTTTCCCGGTTATCCTGAGCATACACGGACAAACACTGCATAACCATTACCATGGCAACCTGCTTAAAAAAGGATATATCATGGTTACCGATGCAGGCAGCGAAACAGATATGCGCTACGCCAGCGACATTACCCGCTCGGTCGCTGTGGGCGGGAAATTCCTGCCCGAACAGAAAGATATTTATGAAATCGTTCTGTCGGCCCTGCAGTCATCCATAGATGAGATTAAGCCGGGAGTGCCCTACAGGGATATTCACCTCAAAGCTTCAGAAATAATCGCCCGGGGGCTAAAAGATATCGGGCTTATGAAGGGAGATCCCGAAGAGGCTGTATCCAACGGAGCTCATGCACTGTTTTTCCCTCACGGGCTTGGCCATATGCTTGGCCTTGACGCTCATGACATGGAAGACCTGGGAGAGAACAATGTAGGCTATGATGAGGAGATAAAGAGATCCGACCAGTTCGGACTGGCATTCCTCAGGCTTGGCAGAAGGCTGCAACAGGGTTTCGTTATTACATCCGAGCCGGGTATCTATTTTATCCCCGCGCTTATAGATAAATGGCACAGTGAGGCGAAATTCAAAGATTTTATCAATTATGACAAGTTGCAATCATGGAAGAATTTCGGAGGCGTCCGGATAGAGGATGATATACTGGTAACAGCAGACGGCTGCAGGGTGCTGGGAAAACCGATACCCAAAACCGTGGCAGAGATTGAGCATACCATGAGCAGCCCGGTCAGCTCCTGAAGCCTTCTTTAAGGAACTCCCTGTTCAACCTGGCAATATGAGCAAGTGATATGCCTTTTGGGCATTCTGCTTCACATGCCCCGGTATTGGTGCAGCTACCGAAGCCGAGTTCATCCATACGGGCAATCATGGCCCGTGCCCTTTTGCCGGATTCTGCCTTGCCCTGAGGCAGTAAAGCAAGGTGTGAAACCTTGGCTGCAACAAAAAGCATGGCCGAAGAATTTTTGCATGCAGCTACGCATGCACCGCAACCGATACAAATTGCAGCATCAAATGCTTCGTCTGAATCCGGCTTTGGCACCGGTATGGAGTTGGCCTCGGGTGCCGATCCGGTATTAACCGAAACAAATCCACCGGCCTCCATTATCTTGTCAAAAGCATTCCTGTCGGCTATCAGGTCTTTTATCACAGGAAATGACTTTGCCCGCCAGGGTTCGATCACAATTGTATCTCCGTCGTTAAATTTTATCATTCGAAGCTCGCAGGTTGTAACCAGATCGCCCGGCCCGTGCGGCCTTCCATTAATGTACAAAGCGCATGAGCCGCATATTCCTTCCCGGCAATCATGCTCATAGGCAACCGGTTCGTCGCCGTTCTCGATAAGCTTTTTATTGAGGTAGTCGATCATCTCGAGGAAGGACATGTCTCTTGAAACGCCGGTCAGGTAATAGTCTACGAAACTGCCCTGGCTTTTGCGATCCTTTTGCCTCCAGATTTTAAGTTTAATATCCATATCGGTAATTTTTATTTTCTGTTCGTGCCACGCTGCAACCATCAGTGCCTGTCCATTCTTGCGGCGGGATTTTACCAGCTGATTAAAAAATTTTATTTATAGCTACGTTTCTGAATCTTTGCATCCTCAAACTTCAGTTCCTCCTTATGCAGGATGTGATCTTTTCCTTCTCCCTGGTATTCCCATGCTGCCACATAGGAATATTCACTGTCAATTCTTTGTGCTTCACCGTCGGGAGTCTGGCTCTCCTCGCGAAAATGGGCACCGCAGGACTCTTTCCTGTCAATGGCATCCTGGCACATAAGGCGTCCCAGTTCGAAGAAATCTGATACTTTTATCGCTTTTTCAAGCTCCTGGTTAAGCTCACCAACGGTTCCGGGTATCCTGACATCCTTCCAGAACTCTTCCTTAAGCCCGGTTATCTTGTCAATTGCCTTCTTTAATCCCTCCTCATTCCTGATCATGCCACAATGGTCCCACATGATCCTGCCCAACCGCTTGTGGAAAGAGGTTACGGTCTGAGTGCCGTTAACTGCCATGAGTCTTTGAATTTTTTCTACCACATCTTTCTCGGCCTTATCAAATTCCGGCATATCAGTTGAAATACGGGGGGTTTTTATCTCGTCGGCAAGATAATCGCCTATGGTCACAGGAAGTATAAAATAACCATCGCCGGCACACTGCATTAACGATCCTGCCCCGAGCCTGTTGGCCCCATTATCAGAAAAATTGGCCTCACCTATAGCAAAAAGACCCGGGATGGTTGTCATAAGGTTATAGTCAACCCATAGCCCACCCATTGTATAGTGCCCGGCCGGATAGATCCTCATCGGTTCTTTATAGGGATTGATCCCTGTAATCTTTTCATAAAGATCAAACAAGTTGCCATATTTGCTTTCAATGGCTTTTTTCCCCTGCTTTTCCAGGGCCCTGCTAAAATCAAGATAGACCGATAGACCGGTTTCTCCCACACCATAGCCGGCATCACATCTTTCCTTGGCCGCCCTTGAGGCTACATCCCGGGGTACCAGGTTGCCAAAGGCCGGATATCGCCTTTCAAGGTAATAATCCCTTTGGTCTTCATCTATTTCATTGGGGTGCCTTTTATCTCCCTTCTCTTTCGGTACCCATATCCGTCCGTCATTCCTGAGGGATTCTGACATCAGGGTAAGCTTTGCCTGGTAATCATTAAGTTGCGGCAGGCTGGTCGGATGTATCTGCACGAAACTCGGATTTGAGAACAAAGCGCCCTTTTTATGTGCTGCCCATGCGGCCGTAGCATTTGAACCCACAGCCAGTGTTGACAAATAGTATATAGTTCCATACCCTCCGGAGGCAAGGACCACCGCATGTGCCGAATGCCGCTCGATCTCACCTGTCAGAAGGTTGCGGGTTATGATCCCCCTTGCCTTGCCGTCAACAACTACTATGTCAAGCATATCCCTCCTGCTGTACATGGTGACCTTGCCCCTTGATATCTGCCTGATAAGTCCGCTGTAGGCGCCCAGAAGGCACTGCTGGCCGGTCTGGCCCCGGGCATAGAAAGTACGGGAGACCTGAACTCCCCCGAATGACCTGTTATCGAGATAGCCGCTGTATTCGCGTGCAAAAGGCACACCGGCAGCAACCATCTGGTCAATGCTCTGGTTGCTTACTTCGGCAGCGCGGTAAACATTTGCTTCCCTGGCCCTGTAATCGCCACCTTTGATAATATCACTGAACAGGCGGAACACACTGTCGCCGTCGTTCTTATAATTCTTGGCGGCATTGATACCCCCCTGTGCAGCAACTGAGTGCGCTCTCCTGGGGGAATCCTGGAAGCAGAATGACTTCACATTATACCCAAGTTCTGCCAGTGTGGCAGCTGCCGAAGAACCGGATAATCCGGTGCCCACCACGATAATATCGAGTTTGGCTTTGTTTGCCGGGCTTACAAGTTTCACACTGTTTTTGTGATTGCTCCACTTATCTGCCAGAGGGCCTCCGGGTATATTCGATACTAATTTGCTCATATCTATTTGGGTGATTGGTTAAAAACAGTTCTGCCTTAAGCTGCAGAGTTAGCTGAAAAGGTTTCCAAAAAGGAACCACAAAGGTATAAAGGCGAATCCGGCAGCGATTATCACGGCATAAATGGTTCCAATCAGCTTAAGCCGCCGGTACCACAACTTGTTGCTCAGTCCCAGAGTCTGAAAGGCTGAGGAAAACCCATGCACCAGATGCAGACCGAGAAACACAGCTCCTGCAACATAGATAACAGCATACCACCAGATTATGAACTTTCCGGTAACCAGCGAATAAGCATCCTGCACCTCCACACCCCCGTATTCGATATATGTCATCTCGCCGAACTTCATGTTATACCAGAAATTGGAAAGGTGCAGCACCAGGAATATAAGGATCAGGAAACCAAGCACGAACATGTTACGGGACGGCCAGCTGCTGGTTTCACTCTGGTCGACCAGGGCATACTTCTGTGGCCTTGTTCCCTGGTTGGTAAAGGTAAGCACCGAAGAATACGCAATATGCAGCAGAAACCCTGCCGCGAGCAGGGGCTCCATAACCCTGATGGCCGGGGTGGATGCCATAAAATAAGCTGCCATGTTATATGCTTCCTGGCCTGCTATGAGGAACAGGTTTACCGCTAAGTGAACGGTAAGAAACATGATCAGGAAAAGACCTGAAATACCTACCAGGAATTTTCTGCCAACAGATTCATTTAAAAAGCTATTCATAGGCTTTGTAATAAAAATTGCAGTTCAGTATAGATCCGTATAAGGTTATGCCGGCTTCTCGATGAAGGAATAATATACCGGAGAAATCATTTTAACAAATATATTCCCTTCAGAAGATATTTTCAACATAAAAACATCTGTAACAGTTAATTTATAATAATTCCAATTTCCATTTCTACTTATCCGTCAGTCAATATTTCTGGCTCTTGATTATCGTGTGTACCTTTCTGTGCCGCAGGATGTCAAGGAGCCGCCTCCCGGTTTAAGGTGTTTTTAATCCATTTATAATATACGCGATGCTGTGCTAATACACACCTACTTTTAATAACTTTGCAGAAAGCAAAAATAAACGACCAGTTATGATCAAGACTATTCCTTTTCACAATACAGAAATATGTTATTCTGATACCGGAGAGGGCCGTGCGTTGGTTTTATTACACGGATACCTCGAGTCGATGGATATCTGGAACGGTTTTAAAAAAAATTTACAACAGGATTACAGGATCATATGCCCTGATCTGCCAGGCCATGGTAAGTCAGGAATAGCCGGCGAGGTACACAGCATGGAGCTGCTTGCAGAAAGCGTGGTAACTGTTATGGACCATTGCGAAACAGAAAAATGCTTTATCGTAGGTCATTCGATGGGAGGGTACAGCGGACTCGCTTTTCTGGAAAATTTCCCCGGCCGGCTAGAGGGTTTGTGCTTGTTTCATTCGCACCCTTTTCCTGATACAAAGCAGGTTATGAACAACAGATGCCGTGAAATAGTACTTGTTAACCAGGGTAAAAAAGAGTTGATCTCCAAAATAAACATCCCCCGGGCTTTTGCCCCGGGAAACCTTGATAAACTGAACATGGAAGTTGAAAGGGCAACTACTGTTGCCACCGCGACCTCCGGCGATGGCATTATAGCATGCCTCAACGGGATGATGCAACGGCCCTCAAGGGAAACAACCCTTGAACAAACAGAAAAACCTGTACTTCTTATTGCAGGTGTACACGATAACTATATCAGCTACGAAGAGACAGCTAAAAAAATCCGGCTCCCACGCAATAGCCGTTTTGTTACCCTGGAAAATTCAGGGCATATCGGATTTATTGAAGAGCCCGGGAAATCAGCCATGGAAGTTGATAAGTTCATAAATGATTTCTTTTAGCATACCTTAAATTCCTGCGCCCTCAGGTCGTGGTAATGTCTGTGCAGAAATTTGCCTGAAAAGCCTGTATATTAAAAAATCGACAACCCAAAGCAAAATCCGGGACTAAACACACCTCCAGCAGGGGTAAATATCATGGTTTCAGCTAATTTTTAGCGCTGCAAAATCCATTCCGGCATCCCCCGGTTACCATAGTGTGCATCTCGTTCTCTTCCCCGGAAGGGATC
>SLRB01000254.1 GCA_007131165.1 Bacteroidales bacterium
CCGATATTATCATATCATTATGCAGTCCGAGAGGCCCTGAATACCGGTAGCCGTTCTCCCATATTATATCGCCGCTGGTCCCGTTATGCGCGATAAGCCTTTCATTGGGCTCATCGCCCGGTGCACCGCGCTGCCCGCGTCGTCCGCCCTGCAGCAGCATGTCTGTGTCTTCATAATAACCAAGCCATGTGGCAAAAACATCGTCGCTGAAGGACCAGAGTTCACTTCCCGATCCTATATCAAGGGCAAACAGCCGGGAACTGTCATCAACACGCAATCCTCTCCTTTGCAGTATTTCGATAACCCCGTCCGACAGTCCGTCTACAATGAAAAGCTTCCCGTTTCCGGCTGTAATGGCATTGTGCCTGAAACCCTTTTCAGCCCTCCTTGTCCACAGAGCATCTCCCGTATGGCGGTCCATAACAAGCAGCACAGAACTGGATGTGGCATTCCAGTTATCCGCTTTCCCCGGCTGTCCGTCGTCGAATGTCTGCGGATCAACCGTTGTTACGAGGTAGTCTTCCCATACAACCAGATGCCCGAACTCACCGGTCTGAACTCCCGGCAGGGGCGGCAGGCGCAGCTCCACCACAGTTTCGCCTGTTGCCGGGTCAAGGGTCAGCAGCCTTTCACCGTCAATCACATACACTGCATCGTCGAGCGACACATAGGGACTTCCTATGAAGTTGGCACCCGGGTGGTTGGGCATATATACCTCTGTGCCCGATTCAAACCTCTCCTCATATTCAAGGTCGGTAAATGGATGACCTATTCCCGGGATCTCCTTAACCCACAGCTCCCTGCCGGTGTAAATGCACCTGGCGCTGAGAGTCTCAACGCCCAGTATGAACAGCCTGCCTCCGGCAACCTGGGGTATGGGGCCGTTATGGTGGCGAGGCAGCGCATTCAGGTTTGACGGACCGCCGAACCATAGCGTACCAAGCGGGGGCTTGACCAGCTCATCATCCGAATAGGTCCGGTTGGCCGCGCTCCCGTACTGGTGTGTCCATGATGCCGAGCCGGGAAGTTCACCCTGCCGCATCATGACGGTATAATCGCCAAGCGCTATCAGCTCCGAATTAGCAAGGGAAAGGGAGCCCGCTGTCTTCCTGATCTCCTCTCCGCCACCTGCAAAAAAGGCTGTGCCTCCGTAAGGGCGCAGCGCGTTGTATGCTTTCTCAATATGGCCGGCCTCATAGCTGGTGCCGGTAAAAACCATCAGCTCATAAATGTAGGGAAGCAGAGCATCATATCCCGATCCGGGGTTCAGCACCGAAACCCTCCTGCCGTATAAACCTGATTTGTCAAAACGGCGCCGCAGCTCTTCAACCCTGTACTCATCATCTTCCACTACAACGAAGTGCATTGATGTAGCTTCGGCCAGGGCCTCCACAAGTCCCGCATCGCCGCCGTTTATGTACCCGTATCCTCCGTCTGCCCTTGTGGCGCGCAGTATCTCACTGGCCAGGGGGTGATCGCCCCTGGCGCTCTCAGGCGAAAGGGTATTATATTCGTGATGCACGGCGGTTGCAGGTGCATCGCCGCCAAAGCAGTATATTTTACCTTCACGTGTTACCACGTACAACCTGCCGGATGCTACCAGCATGCTCCATATCTGCCCGTCAATATCATACTCCCATGCCACCAGTCCGGGTTCACCGTCCGGGGTTGCCTCTATCATGGCCGCAGTTGTTCCACCGTTGCGGCTCACCAGAAAGTGTGAAGATGTTTTGAGCCAGAGCCTGTCCACTTCCACGGGAGCACCTTCCCACAGCTTCTCAGTCTCATATTTCTTTGCTATGGCTTCTCTCTGCAGCCTGTCCTCTACCTCAGCCCTGGTCCTCTTCAGGTTGGACGAGTGCGCCACCAGTCCCCCTTCAGACACCCCGATAAAAGCCCCCGGCATTATCACATCGCCCGGAACATGTCCGAACTGCGCACCATCATCCATCGCATAGAGCATACCATGGTTAAAGAACCAGTCAGCGTCCGCAAAGACCCGGTAACCGCCTGCCCCCTTGCCCACCATGCCTGTAGCCTGGTTAAAATAGAGGAACTCGCCGCTGTGGCGGTTATATACCGCGGGCGGGGTCCTTCCGCCCGGCACAATGAGCTTGTCGCCGCTCACGGCGAGATAGCCCTGCGGCGAGGGTCCGCCATATGAATAGGCGCCACCGTGCTGGTGGAGGCTCCAGATATTTCCACTGGTAGAATTGGTCCATACTTTTTCTCCACTCGCCGCATCGACAGCATGAATGAACACTCCTTCGAAGGGTACCACGCCGGAGGCAAAATAGATCACACCGTCGCCTATCACGGGCCCTCCCCGGGCAGGCCACATGCTTATTATCCTCTCGTTGCCGAGCACCATGCGCGTTGAGTAGCTTCCGTTGTATTTCCAATGAAGATCACCGGAATCAGCATCAAGGCAGTACAGGTAACCGTCGTCAGACACAAACCATACCCTGCCATCATCGTACACAGGCGCAAACCGTACCGGTCCCCCCACATAGTACCTCCAGGCCTCATCACCTGTTGCGGCATCATATGCAGTAATCCTGTCAGATACCATGGAAGGCACAAACAGCTTCCCCCCGCCGGCAACAGGCTCATAGGAGACATCGAACGACAATTTCCCCATCCTGTCGGGGTTGCCGCCGGTAAAGTAATCCTCGTACTGGAAGGGCCAGGCCCGCCGGGGCTCCTCAAGCTGACGGGTCCAGATAAGTCCGGGATCGCCGGACAATTGCACTTCCGCGAAAGCTTTACGTCCCTGGTCATACCTCCACATGGGCCAGTCGGCGTTGCCTGATAACTCACCGACACCGGCACTCTCCGGGCCATCATACCCGGGTTGCTGTGCCAAAGGAACTGTGCCACCGCCCGCAGGCCCTTCAGCCCTGATGCTCCCGGTGGCTCCGGACAAGGGTGTGTGGACTGTTAACATAAAGATTGCCGGTAAAACAAGGGAAAGAATATTCCTGATTCTCATAGAAGGGTAATTTTATGTTTCAAATTTGGTTATGTGGAGACGGCCCGCGTCCCTTAATAATGACACCTTAAGGACACGTTAGGGGTGACAAGCCTCTAACATATAAAAAATTTGGCGGATTTTTACGGAAAATGGCATAAACTCATTGATCAATCCAGTAATCGGGCCTCCTGTGCTGGTGAGCTACGGCCAGAATTATTAGATGATCCGGTTCAATTGCATAAAGCAACTTGTATGGAAATTTGTAAAGCAGACATTTTCGTACATCTCCATGTTCAATAGACCATGCGGATGGATACTTTGCTATTCTTCTTGCTGCTTTTCTGACTTCATTTCTGAATTTCATTCCAAGACCGGGAGACTCAATCTCATAATACCTTATGGCATCCTCAAG
>SLRB01000240.1 GCA_007131165.1 Bacteroidales bacterium
AAAAGCCCTTGCAGCCATGGTAGGTTACGCCATACGCCATCCTTTCAGGTCATTCAGGATGATGAAGCTGGTAAGTCCGAACGCCTTCAGGGAGGAGGAGAAACTTGCAAGACAGGAGGGTATTCCGGTAACAGACTGGTTTATTGACTCTTTTTACGGAAATGCTGATATTGAAACTTTTATTTCGATACTCGAACAGATTCCACCAGGTATCTCAGAATTGATGTCGCATCCCGGGTATGCCTGTGTTGAAGAGAGCCCTCCTGGTATGGACAGCAGCTATATCAGTGAGAGGGAGCAGGAGCTGGCGGTACTTACAAGCACTGAAGTCAGGAATAAACTTCATGAACTTAATATACAGCTAATTGATTTCTCATATTTGAAAAATGTAAAATGAAAACAAACAGAAGAGAATTTATCAGGAAAGCCGGCCCTGCCAAGGCATGTGTATGCACGGGATTAGCCTGGTTAACGTCTGCTCAATGATCGGATTCAATAGCTAAAAAATGATTGTATTGCATAACAAAATATTATATCAATTCTTTGTATTTGAATAGAAATATTATTGTATTTTGTTCCCGGTTCCCTTATATGGAAAGACCAAAATACCAAATTGCCAATAACCGGACAATTGAATATCATGATAACCAGTAGTTACCTGAATGAAAAATGCCGCGAATGGCTGACAACATTATGTGAGGACATTAAGGAAAGGACCACGGGGAGCCAGGGGAACAGAGACGCCACCCGCTTTTTCAGAGAACAACTGGAGGCCCTGGGATGGGAAACGGAATCACAGGGATTTGAGGCGGTGGACTGGATCGATGGAGGTGCAAAACTTCAGGCAGATAAAAATGATTTTGAAGTTCTGGTCAGTCCCTGGTCAAAAGGCTGCTCAGTAAAGGCCGTTATGGAAAGTGCATCCTCAATAAGCGAACTTGAAGAGGGTGATTTCAGGGAGAAGGTAATTCTGCTGCATGGTGAGATCGCGGGTGAGCAATTGATGCCTAAGAATTTTGTGTTCTATAATCCTGAAAGCCATCAGAGAATTATCTCCCTTCTTGAAAACTCAGGCGCTCAAGCAATAATATGTGTGACAGGCAGAAACACCGCTCTGGCAGGAGGGGTATATCCCTTCCCCCTGATTGAGGACGGCGACTTTAATGTGCCATCAGTATATATGACCGAAGAGGAGGGCAAAAAGCTTTCAGCTTACATCGGAAAGGAAGTCATACTTAATTCGGGATCGAAAAGGATACCCGGCAAAGGATACAATGTGACCGGCAGGAAGGGGAAGCCCGGAAACGACAGAATAGTAATAACCGCGCATATTGACTCGAAGAAAGGCTCTCCCGGGGCAATAGACAATGCAACAGGTACAGTGGTTCTGCTCCTGCTGGCAGGGTTGCTGAAGGATTATCAGGGTGAAAAACTGATTGAGATTGTAGCCTTCAACGGCGAGGATTATTATTCTGTTCCCGGACAAATGGCATGGATAATGGCAAACCAGGGTAAATTTGAAAATATCCTTTTAAATATCAACATTGACGGTGCCGGATACAAAGAGGGAAAATCAGCATTTTCATATTATGACCTGCCGGATCCCCTGCGGAACATTACTGACCGGGTTATGGACAAGTATCCTGGTATATCCAGAGGGAAACCCTGGCCCCAGGGTGATCACAGCATATTTATTCAGTATGGCAGGCCGGCAATTGCAGTATCCTCAGAATGGTTTATTGAAAATATAGATAGCCAGGATATAACACACACCCCGAAAGACAATACCGGGATTGTGGATTGCAGTAAGCTTGTTGAATTAGCTTCTGCGTTGAGCGAACTGACAACAATGGTTTAGATTGGCCGTTTAATAAGATATTTATGATATAGAACTTGAGACAGGGGAATTAATATCTCCACTTGTATACTCAAAATTGGAATGGTATAGCAAGCATAGGATCACCCCGTTATTTGAAAATATTAAAAAGGAATCGATCAAGATAAATTGAAATCCCCATTAGTCTTCATGAGACTTGATAACATGGAAAGCCAGCAAGAAGAATTAATCAGATATAGGCTGGAACGTGCAAAAAATAGCCTTGATGATGCAAGATTACTGGCAGATCAGGAGAGGTGGAATTCAACTATCAACAGGCTGTATTACTCAGCATATTATGCAGTAATTGCTTTGTTACTTAAATCAAGCCTGAAGCCAACCACTCACAAAGGGGTAAAAGCAGTTTATTCTGAATACTTTATTAAAACAGGCAGAGTGCCAAAAGAATTTGGCAAGGTTTATTCGCAACTTTTCACATGGCGTCAAAAGGGTGATTATGCTGATTGCCCTGGTAATACCAGCAACAGCAGATGCTCAAAGCTCATATATAACACGTGAGGGTAATGTATCCTTTTCTCAAGAACTACATGGAGTCGGACACCTATCCTGAAGCAAGGTTGCTTGGGTCAGTTGAAGGATTTGACATTGAAACCGGTGGGCATGTTTTTCAGCTTTTTTTTTCAATACACAGGGGATAACAGATAAGGCATGGCTCAGTGTTTTCGATACAGGGTTGCGTACTTCAGGGGCCTGCTACAGTACCAGTAAGGAAATACGACGTTACCCGCGAAAATACCATCCTTACAGTAAAAGGTTGAAAACTTTCCGGTCAAGCCAAACTTTTTCTTTAATATTGTAATGCGAAGAGGTCGCCGGCCAGATGCTCAAATGGAGTTTCCGAACCGCATTATATATCAAAGAACCCACCTTATGAACACACAGCAACATAGAACGCCCATTCAAAATTCATTCAGTAAGCAGATCCGCAACTTCAGGAGAGTCATTTTTCTGGCTGCTATCCCTCTGGCACTGGGAAGTCTGTTCAATTCGTGTGACAATGTACATGAAGCTGAAAAGACCTCCTTGATTCTCTGGTATGACAGCCCCCCGGAGGTTTGGGAGGATGCCCTTCCTCTTGGCAACGGGCGCATAGGGGCCATGGTATTTGGCTACACAGATACAGAGCGTATCCAGCTCAACGACGATTCGCTCTGGCCGGCCGACCTGAGCTGGGATGATCCTGGCAGAACACCCGAAGACCTTGCACACATAAGGGAACTACTTATAGAAGGGAGACACACGGAGGCCGATCAGTTGATGGTTGAGAAATTTTCCAGAAAAGATATTGTACGTTCACATCAGACGCTGGGTGAACTCTTTATTGAGCTTAACCATGACAATATATCGGAGTACAGACGTGAGCTCAATATTTCAGATGCCGTGGCAGAGGTTTCATATAAAACCAATGGCAGCCTGGTTACCCGAAGGGTATTTGCATCTAATCCCCACCAGGTAATTGTTGTCGAACTCT
>SLRB01000360.1 GCA_007131165.1 Bacteroidales bacterium
ATGAGCCTGTTCATGAGGGGCTTCATACTGAAACCGAATTTTTTGACAATGAGGGTTCTGCAGCCCACTGGTACCGGGTGCGTGCTGTTGATGAATCTGGTAATGAAAGCAGGCCCGGCAGAGCTGTACGGCCGGATAGCCGGAATGACAACTGAAAAAACATTATGCAATGATCAGTTTAGGTGTATATAAAATAAACAAATTGCTAAAATACAATTGGTTTCCAATATGCCTGCTTATTCTGGCCATTCCCTTTAAGGCAAATTCCCAGATTACCGATCCGCTGCCTGATACAGATATCCGGCCAGTTACTTTTAGCGGCAGTATCGGGTTGCTGAGTGAGGGTTATACGGTGAGTGGGATAGATGCACGCAGACCTCCCGGGATGGGCCAGATCACCCTGAACGCCGATTTTTCTCTGTTCGGGTTGCGTTCAGGATTCAGTATGGTCTATTCAACTGACGATAACCCTTTAAGGCAATCAATGAACAGGTTTTATTACCAGGGTTCATGGAGGTGGCTTACCTTGTCGGCCGGCGATGTTAGTCCCCGCTTTTCAAAATACAGTCTTGGAGGCGTTACCGTAAGAGGAGGACTGGTTGAGATGAATCCCGGTTTGTTTTCAGTTTCAGCTACAGCGGGAAGGACAAGGAGAAAGGTGGGTTTCACTGAAGATCCCGGTTTCCGTGAACCCTCTTTTGAGCAGTGGCTTTATGCTGTAAGGCTCGGTTTGGGCAAAACAGGAAGGACACAGTTCGCACTGTCGGGGGTATATGTATATGATGTTGAAACCTCCCTGGAAAAATGGGGTAATGCAAGACCTGCTGAAAATATCAGTCTCACTCCTGAATTTAATCTTTCCTTTTTTGGCGGCGACCTTTACTTTAACAGTAATGTTACCGTGTCAGTCTTTTCTATGGATGTTACCAGCGAAGAGATCAAACTGGCCGATTTTCCAGGTTCCGGATTTCTTACAGACATTTTCACACCCAGAAACAGTTCCAGGGTTGATTATGCAGGTGAGATATCTGCAATGGTAAATGCCGGCCCACTTCGTGTTACCGGAGGCTACGAAAGAATTCAGCCGGGGTTTATGTCACTTGGACTCGCACGGATAAGGAGTGATCAGGAGCTGATCAATTTCCGTCCGCAAATCCGGCTGATGAACGGACAACTTAATGTAGGGGGAGGATATAACCGGGCCCGGAATAATCTTCTTGACACAAGGGCTTCGACAGTAATGAGGCGGCAATTAAACACTAATGCCAATATGAGATTAAGCCAGTCTCTCAATCTTACCCTGTCGTTTATGCATATGCAAAATGAGAATAATCCAACTGACATGTCTGTGCAGGGTGCTGCAGAGATGCACCAGAAGCAGGTATCCCGTAATTACATGGTTATGCCAACCCTGGTATTAAGGTCAGGCACGATGGCCCATACCATATCACTTAACAGTTCTTACCAGGTACTGGATGATCATAGTGAAGCTGTTCAAACCGGGGCAAGACCAGCAGTTGACTTCACTAATTTCAGCGGCGGCATTTCATATGGGACCACTTTGTCAGGCGGAATATCTTTTAATGTGGCCGGCAATTTGCTGCGCAATGAGATGAATACTACAAAAAACACCGGCTATTCGATAAGTGCATCAACTGGTTATGCTTTTTTTGAGAGGAAGCTGACTACCAGTATTAATCTTGGCTGGTCACAAAACGGGATTGAATATGTACAGGTTGTAGACCCAACAGATCCTTATACTAAATCTCAGTATATTAAAAGAGTAACGTTGCAAAAGACTGATAGTAACGGCGTGATAGAGGGTGAGTATGTGGTACGCCAGTGGTCCCGCCAGTTTATGACGAATCTTTCTGCCTCATACCGCCTCCCAAACGGCAATCCGATCCGACTGATGGTCCGGGGACTGATTAACACCCCTTCAGAGGAAGGGGGAGAGGCTTTTAATGAAATGCATGCATCATTAAGGTATGAACACAGATTTTAAATTAATATCCCGGTCTGTTTGGCTGGTGTACAGGTAATCAAAAATATTGGGGTTATGTCTATGAAGCTTAAGATGAGAAGGTTTTTTTTCTTCCTGTTGTCATGTGTAGTTACAATGGGTTTATTTTTTATTTCCGGGTGTGAAGATGAAGAAATTGCCGAGCTGGCGTTGTTAGGGACACTTTCTGTGGCCGAGATTAATTCTACCAGCGCCATGGTTGGTGGAAATGTTCATTACGACGGTGGTGTTCCCGTTGAGTCGAAAGGTGTGGTATGGGGTACCTCAGGGGATCCTACTCTCGATGAAAATGAAGGCGAAAAAACTGTAGGTGATGGTATCGGCCAATTTGTTGTTTCCATTACCGGCCTTTCGCCGGCAACCACATACTATGTTCGCGGTTTTGCCAAAAATAGTGAAGGCATTGCCTACAGCCCGCAGCTTGAATTTAATACAAGGGGTGAGCTTGTTACGGTCTCTACTGCCGATGTTTCTGATATTACTGTTGATTCGGCCGTATCGGGCGGCAATGTTGAGGATGATGGCGGACTGGAGGTTGTGGCGCGCGGTGTTGTATGGAGCACAGAAGAATCTCCCGATTTGGACGACCATGAAGGGATGACTGAAGACGGCGATGGAACCGGCGAGTTTGAGAGCGAGCTTACCGGCCTTTCACCTTCAACGACATATTACGTTCGCGCTTACGCGACAAATGAAGAGGGCACCTCATACGGCGAACAGGAGAGTTTTACCACTGAAAGCGAGCCGGCTGATCTGCCCGTGGTTGTTACCGCTTCTGTTTCTGATATTACTGTTGATTCTGCCATTTCCGGCGGATCTGTTGAGGATGACGGCGGGGCCGGTGTTACTGTTCGCGGTGTTGTGTGGAGCACAGAAGAATCTCCCGGTTTGGACGACCATGAAGGGATGACTGAAGACGGCGATGGTACCGGCGAGTTTGAGAGCGAGCTTACCGGCCTTTCACCTTCAACGACATATTACGTTCGCGCTTACGCGCAAAATGAAGAGGGCACCTCATACGGCGAACAGGAGAGTTTTACCACTGAAAGCGAGCCGGTTGAGTTGCGCGTGGTTATTACCGCTTCTGTTTCTGATATTACTGTTGATTCGGCCATATCAGGCGGCAATGTTGAGGATGACGGCGGGGCCGATGTTACCGCCCGTGGTGTTGTGTGGAGCACAGAAGAATCTCCCGGTTTGGACGACCATGAAGGGATGACTGAAGACGACGATGGTACCGGTGAGTTTGAGAGCGAGCTTACCGGCCTTTCACCTGCAACGACATATTACGTTCGCGCATATGCCACAAATGAAGAGGGCACTTCATATGGCGAACAGG
>SLRB01000105.1 GCA_007131165.1 Bacteroidales bacterium
CGATCCGTATATGGTTCACGTTGTTCCAGGATTTTTGATGGTTAAGCCTGCGGCCTACCATATCGTAGAGCTCAACGTGAATATCTCCCCCGATTTCCTGAGACCACTCAATACTTATGAAGTCTGTGGCGGGATTAGGAAACACCCTTATTTCAAAATCTGGCGAGCTGATCTGTTCTGCAGAGACAATCATGAAATTTGGCTGCTGGAAGCCCTGAGTAAGGTAAAGGCCTTCTGCTGAATGGGTAGCAGTTAAGGTCTCTCCAACAGTCCAGCTGAGCGATATGCCACTTCCCGAAGAGGATCCACCCATCGAAGATATAACATGTGGTGAGAGAGACTGTCCTTCGACCCGGAGGATAAATAAAAGAATTGCCAGAAGAGTAATTGTATGTTTCATAATCGGCCTGTTATGACTTTTATTATTTCTGGTTTGATCCTTATAAAACCCGCGTTAGCGTCCGGCAGAAAAAATTTAAATAATAAACTATGCGGTTTTGACTTCATCGATCTCTCATGCAATACAATTATAAGCGAAGCGGGTCCTCCTGTCAGTCAGTGCTTTGTGTTTTTTGAAACAACATTCCGGATTTTTTACAGGAGAAATATACTAAATAAGAATGAAAAAAACTATTGTTTAAGTAAAACGGTTACTCCAGGCACTCACAATAACAGTTAGCCCCACGTATTGCCGGCATAATTTTTTGCCCCTGGTGTTGCCGCCAATAGCATCGTTTTTTTTTGTTTGTTTAGTAAATATCATTCAGATTTCTGTTTGGACGAGATGAAATTTAGGCTATTTTTGATTGTATGTTTCACGGGGTCAAACTATACAGTTACTTGCCGGCTTTTGTCCTGTTGATTTTGCTTGGCACCTTCAGGGTGTTTTCACAGGGTGAATATACCATTCAACTTGAACCGGTGCGCACATCTGTTGAATTAAAAGAGAACAGCTATTATGGTTTTAGCCTGAGGCAGTCAGTCGCCTCACTCGTTCTCCGCGAGGTTGAAACCGACCGGGGCGTGTTCACTATGCTTGAGGGCACAGGTCATACAGCTGCTTCAGAGAAAGGGGCACCTGCAATTCCTGTTTTCAGCAAACTTATTGAGATACCCCGCGGATCCACTGTAAGTTACAAGGTATTGGACGGTAAAGAAGAGATCATAAACCTTGGAGAATATGGTTTCTGCAATCCGGTACTTCCTCAGCAACCTTCAGCATCAAAGAGTGAAAGTGCCGGAAACATTGATTTTCACTATCTCAGTAATATTTACAACGATGACCGTTTTACCGGCCGGGAAATAGTTGAGATCGAGGATATCGGGATTATGAGGGGGCGTAGGATTGCAAGGATTATGATATCGCCCGTGAGATACAACCCTGTTAGTAATGAGATTTCAGTGTTCAGCGATCTGGAGATTGAGGTGCGCTTCCATAACGCCGGCCAGCCCGACAGGATCGGGAATATGGCTTATTCTTCAATACTTCATGAAGCCACTGCCTCTTCGGTGATATTTAATTTCAGAGAAGACAGGATGAAATCATGGTTTAGCGGCGGGCCCGTAAAATTTGTCATACTGTCCGACCCGATGTTTGAAGAGGCACTGGGCGAATTTGTGGAATGGAAAACCAGAAAAGGCTTTGAAGTTATTGAACTATACCGGGGTAGGGATGGCACCGGTTATACCCCTGATGAAATGAGGGCCACACTTGCAGCATTGTATCATGAAGCCACACCTGACGATCCTGCTCCGGTTTTCCTTCTGATCGTCGGCGATCATGACCAGATACCGGCTTTCAGGTCCGGAAGCCATTACACAGATCTTTATTATGCCGAGTATGATGGCGACGGAGATTTTCTTCCCGACCTTTTCTATGGCAGGTTCTCGGCAAATAATGTAAAAGAATTAATGCCACAGATTGAAAAGACTCTGGTTTATGAGCAGTTCCTGTTTCCTGATGCAGGATTTCTCAATAAGTCGGTTTTGATAGCCGGTGTTGACAGCAGGTATGCTCATATTCACGGTAACGGCCAGTTAAATTATGGTGCAACATACTATTTTAACGAAGATCTTGGCATAAACGTCAGCTCCTATCCGGTTCCTCATCCGGGCGGCGTGTCTCAGGAGATAAAAGATGTTATTGCTTCAGGTGCAGGTTTTGTAAACTATACGGGACATGGATTCCCTGACAGGTGGGATAACCCGCGGCTCTCTGCTGATGATATTGCGGAGATTGGAAATTACGGGATGTATCCGTTAATGATAGGTAATGCATGTGGCACCGCCAGGTTCGATCATTATGAAAGCTTCGGCGAGGCACTTGTCCGCGCAGCCGGTAAGGGAGCTGTCGGTTATATTGGCGCTTCGAACGATACATACTGGGATGAGGACTTTTTCTGGGCTGTCGGAGTAGGAACGATATCGTCTGAGCCGCGGTATGAGGCAACCGGGTACGGGACCTATGACAGGCTCTTTAATGAAGGCAATGAGGGTGGTAATAGTTGGTACATTGCGCAGGGCCAGATCCAGCAGGCGGGCAACCTTGCTGTGGCAGAAGGAGCAACACTTACACGGACCCGTTATTACTGGGAGGTATATCATCTTCTTGGTGACCCTTCATTGATGGTATATTTTTTTGAGCCGGACGACCTTAGCCCCGGCTACCAGGATGTTGTTTCCTCAGACGTCACAGAGCTGGCTGTTATGGCAGAACCCCTGACCTATGTGGCCCTTTCGGGCGGAGGAGAACTGATTGATGCAAAATACACGGGCCAAAATGGTGTTGCAACACTCATGTTTGACGGGCTTGACGATAATATGGATTATGAGCTGGTAGCCACAAGGCCAAACCGCCGGCCATACACAGGAACTGTAACAGTTGCCCCTGCCGGACAACCTTTTGTTTCGGTAAAATCATTTACGGTTGACGACAGCATGGGAAACAATAACGGCATTCCCGAACCTGGTGAAAAAATATTCATCGACCTGGTGCTGCGAAATTATGGCTCAGATCCTGCCGGAGACTTGTCATTATCTTTGACTACCGGCAGCCAGCATGTGGAAACGGTAGCCGGGCATCACTCATTGCAAGGGATTGAACCTGGAAGCGAGTTTGAGATAAATGGAGTGTTTTGCTTTGATGTTTCCCCCGGGGCCCCCGATGGAGAGTCTGTTTTCTTTACATTGGAAATATATTCAGATGATACCCTTTCATGGGTATCTCATTTTTCAAAAGATATTCATGCTCCGGAAATACAACTGCTGGGACTTCATTATTCAGATCCTGTTAATGATGGTGTTCAGGGATTCCTGATGGCCGGGGAGAGTGCTGCATATACTCTC
>SLRB01000333.1 GCA_007131165.1 Bacteroidales bacterium
AACCGTATCTATTAACATAATTTAACAGCCGTAACCCGGCATACAATTACTGACGGTAATTTTACTCCGGTCATAATCAGATTGATTGCCGGTTGCATTATTGTTTTAAAAAAAACTTGTATATTTATTGCCGCAAATTAAGGTGATATACTTACAACATTTACATTTAAAAAAATGAAGAGAATTCATCTCGTCCTTGCAGTGATCTTTGCAGCAGCAGTTTCGTTCAGCTCATGTTCCGTACAGAAATGCCCGGCATACGGACATCATGAAACAGAGCAGCAGGATACAAGAAGCTGAATAAAACAACAGGCCGGGTTCTTTATCCTTGCCCGAAAGCCAGTCAGCCAAACTTCGCCGGTATAACAAACCGCGATAATCCCGGCAGTATCAGAGAACATCACATCGTGTGTTCACACTTGTATTGTTACGTCTCATAAGTATAGCCATCTGAAAAAGACCCTTTTCCGGTTAACAGATTATAGGTTGAATGATCCCGGGATAACCCGGAAGTTATTTTGACTATTTACTGTTTTTAATTACTTTTGTCTGCGGTTTTTACCAAGCCAAAAATATTTTCAACCAAATTAAATATAAATACTATGGGAAAAATTAAGATCGGAATTAACGGATTCGGAAGGATCGGCAGGTTGGTTATGCGCTCGGCTGCCGAAAGAGATAATGTTGAAGTAGTCGGCATTAACGACCTTATCGATGTTGATTACATGGCATATATGCTAAAGTATGATTCAACTCACGGAAGGTTCAAAGGCGATGTTCAGGTAAAAGATGGCAATCTGGTTGTTAACGGTCAGGTTATCAGGGTAACATCAGAAACTGATCCTGCAAACCTGAAATGGGATGAAATAGGAGCCGAGTATGTTGCCGAATGTACTGGTATATTCCTTACCAAGGATACAGCCGAGAAACATATCCAGGCCGGGGCAAAAAAAGTTGTTTTATCAGCCCCTTCAAAAGATGACACCCCGATGTTTGTAATGGGTGTAAACCACAAGGAGATAACCGCTGATCTTAAAATAGCCTCTGCTGCCTCCTGCACCACTAATTGCCTGGCACCGGTTGCAAAAGTGCTTCATGACAACTTTGGTATCGCCGAAGGTCTTATGACAACGGTACACGCGGTTACAGCCACCCAGAAAACTGTTGACGGAGTGTCAAAGAAAGACTGGAGAGGTGGACGCGGCGCGGCCCAGAACATTATTCCGTCATCCACTGGAGCAGCAAAAGCAGTTACCAAGGTAATTCCCGCCCTTAAAGGCAAACTGACAGGAATGGCATTCCGTGTTCCCACAGCAAACGTATCAGTTGTAGATCTGACATGCCGTCTTGAAAAGCCTGCATCCTACGACCAGATCAAGGATGCCATGAAGAAAGCTTCAGAAGGCGATCTGAAAGGCATACTTGGCTATACTGAAGAGGCTGTTGTGTCGACCGATTTCAACGGCGACGAAAGAACATCTATATTTGATGCAGCTGCCGGTATCCCGCTAAATGACAACTTCGTCAAAGTAGTGGCATGGTATGACAATGAATATGCATACTCATGCAAGCTGGTAGACATGCTGTTGTATATGAGCACTTTGTAAGAAAGGCTGATATATCCTTCGAAAAAAGGCTGCACCTGAAAGAGGCAGCCTTTTTTTGTATTGCACAGGTTTCAAATCTTACCTGGCTTGCCACTATACCGGCTACCAGGGCAGCAATTACCCGTAAATTTCAATAAACTTGAAGGGCAGCCTGAAGGTGTTTTCATAATGCTTGCCGAGGTCAAGAATATTCTCGTCATCCTCTTCATAATACCAGTTGACAAGACAGTCATGCCCCTTGTCATACTGTGTCTTTATCAGATGAAAAAATCTAAGAATGAATTTTGATGACCCTGAATTGATATATTCAAACTGGAAATGAAATTTGGTAAGCTTATGTGGAGACTTGTAGTATTCAAGCATTGAAGAATACACTATATTGTAAAAAGCCTCGGGATCTTCAGGAATAGAACGCCCCTCCATGGTAAGAACCCCCTTTGCCGGGTCCAGTTCAATAAAAGGGGTTTTATTCTCTTTTTCAATTCTCAGTATCTTCATAGCATTAAGATTCGATATTATTATCTATTCATATCTTAGTGCAACTATCGGATCAAGTTTAGATGCCTTGACAGCCGGGAAATATCCTGATGACAGTCCCACTATCAGGCAGAGTACTACCCCCGCCCCTATCCACAGCCAGGGAACAACAAAAGGAGAACCGGTTACAAGTGAAACAAGATTTCCGATCAGTATTCCAAGAAAAATACCTACAACACCTCCAAGCTGTCCGATTATAACAGCCTCAAAAAGAAACTGGTGTTTTATATATGTACTTTTCGCCCCCAAAGCTTTCCTGATCCCAATTTCACGTGTGCGCTCGGTAACCGAAACAAGCATTATATTCATCAGCCCAACCGCAGCGCCAAACAGGGTTATTATACCAATAAGTGTAGCCGCAATGGTAACATAACGAAGGTTCTCAATAACCATGTTTGCAAGATTATCACTTTTGGTAATTCTGAAGTCCGATTCTTCACCTGGTCTCAGTCCCCTTACCTGCCTGAAAACACCTTCAGCCTCGCTTACTGCTATATCAAGCAGCTGGGGTGAAGAAGGCATGACATTCACCCTGAAGTTCATCCTTGGACGTGAAAAATACTGTCTCACATTAGTTACCGGCAGTATAACTATATTATCGCCTCCACCTCCAAAAGTAGTTCCTTTTTCCTTCAGTACGCCAATAATCCTGTACTTGCCACTCCCTACAGTTATTACCTTATCCAGGGGGTCAGTTCCTGAATCAAAAATATTGCGGACCACCTCTTTTCCAACTATGGCGAGATGCCTGTTTGTTTCGATGTCACCAACTGAAAAGTTCCTGCCCCTTTCAACCTCATATCCGGCTGTCATGATATACTCTTCATCAGCCCCCACTACTGAAACATTTGGATTGCTGGTGCGTGACCCATGGCTTACAGCAGCATTTCCCGAAGCATTTATAAAAACTGAGACATTAGCGGGAAAGCCAAAATCATCCTTGAACAAGTTAGCCTCCCGGTAATTAATATATGCATAATTCCTGACTCTCTGCCTGTCGGCCGATACGCGTGTAATATTGCGGCCTTCGATCATAAATGTATTGGCACCCATACTCATAAATGATTCGCTTATCGACGCCTTAACAGCATCAATTGCAGTAAGTATGCCAACCAGTGCCATTATACCGAAGGCAATGATAAATATGGTGAGTATTGTCCTCAGCTTGCTTGCGATTATTGCCTGGAAAGAGATACGGACATTCTCCAGGAACAATAATCCTAACCTTATAATTTTTCCCATCAGATATTTTTACAAACTTAAAACGAAAACACATTTCTGTATCAACAAAAATAACCTATTTCTGTCTTAATCTGAATAAATTTATATCCCTCCTGCAAAAACAAACATCAAAATTTTGTCAGGGCAATACAAAATTTTGACTTACAGAAGGAAACGCTACGCATTAATTTATATTATTTACAGTAATCAGATTATTTATCAACTATGTTTTTGAGTCACGACCCGGAAACCCTGCTTTGCAATCCGTTGAATCCTCTTGCAATTATATTCTTCTTTGATCTATAGTTAACTAATGGGGATTCCCCCTGAAACGCCCATGTGCTGACACACACAAAATAAAACGTATAAAGCATGGGCGTTTGACTTCGTCGATCTCACATGCAATATGATTTAACTTTTTGCAAAAATGATCAGATGTGACATTCATGGATTGAAAAGCAAAATAGCCTAACCTCGAATCAGTAACATATTGTAAAATAAATTGATAACTATACTTTATACGAATGAAACGTATCTGTATAGTATTCCAAGACCAAGCTTGTTGTAAAACACGCCTGTAAAATATTATTCATCATTTCCGTCAAAAAAACAGTGCAACCGTTGACAAACTAACTATATAGTTTTATATTTGTATTAAAATTATTCCCAAACTTAATACACAGGCTGATATGAAGCAACTCACACGGGCTGAAGAGCAGATAATGCAAATACTGTGGAAACTGGACAAGGCATTTGTAAAAGACATAATTGTGCATCTGCCGGAACCCAAACCTGCCTACAATACGGTTTCTACAATCGTAAGGATCCTTGAAAAAAAGGGTTTTGTGGGATACAAGGCCTACGGAAAGACCCATGAATATTATCCACTTGTTGACAAGCCGGAGTATACCCAGAAGTACCTGCGTAATTTTGTAAAAAATTATTTTAGCAATTCTTACAAACAAATGGTCTCATTTTTCGCAAAGGAGGAGAAACTCAGCATTTCAGAAATGGAAGAGATGAGGCAGCTTATAGAGCAGGAGATTGAGAAGCAAAAGCAGGGTAATGAATGATGCAGTAGTCCATGACAGCCGGTTTTAAATGAAACGCCCGGATTTTTCAGGTAGTTTTTTATACGGCAGGCACCCGGGTATTATAATAATGAATAAATAATGCCATTAATATGCTATCTCTGATCATTGAACCTGCAATAAGCCTGGCACTTTTTTACCTGGCATATGCCATCTTTCTCAGGAGGCTTACATTTTTCCGTGCAAACCGGTATTTTCTCCTCGCAGCCGTTGTATTCTCATTGCTACTTCCCCATATAAATTTTTCACCACCGGTTTCCGTTGCAACCTATTCAATTATTATCCCGGAGGTAACAATTACCGGAGAGGCCCCACCGGGGCACATACCTTCGGAACGCGTGCCGGTTAATACTGCCAAGCTACTGATGACAATCTACATTGCTGGTGCGGTAGTGCTTTCACTCAGACTGGCACTGAGGCTGGTTCACCTGGCATTTATAATCGGCCGGAACAGGAAGAACAGGTACAATAATGCAATTATTGTTAACCTTAAATCGGAGCAACCACCTTTCTCCTTTCTCAACTACATTTTCATAAACGAAAGACTTTATGACAAGGAGGAGAGGCATAAAATAATTGAGCATGAGCTGGTTCACATCAACCAGGTACACTCTTTTGACCTGTTGCTCCTGGAACTGCTCACCATTGTACAGTGGTTTAATCCGGTAGCATGGCTCTACAGGCGATCAATGCTGGAGATACATGAATATCTTGCAGATGAAGAGATCATAAGGAAAGGAACCAATATATCATTTTACCAAT
Organism: Bacteroidales bacterium; assembly: GCA_007131165.1. GTDB lineage: Bacteria > Bacteroidota > Bacteroidia > Bacteroidales > PUMT01 > PXAP01. Next base: position 5,219 of record SLRB01000333.1, read on the forward strand.
CACTCCTCCTCAACCTGCAGCTGGGAAGGGAATATTTCTCCCCCGCAAGCAATTTCAACAGGTCGCTTACCCTCAATCGTATCAGGATGATGACATCCATTAAGCCTGCAGCCTGGAAACGGACCGGATTCTTCATATTGATGCCTGCACTGGTAATGCTCGTACTCATGTGCACAAAGGAAGAAGCGGGGGAAGCCTTTGCAATATCCGAACCTTTGACCGGAAATTACACAACTGACAATGAGAGTGGTGACTACAACTACGATGGCAATGCAGAAAGGATGGCTGCCGGCAATACTCCGTCAGAAGATGGTGAAGTATTTTTCGTAATAGAAGAAGACGGCATATCAGGGCCACCAGGGAGTGATTATTCCCAGACTGACGCGTCAGTCCATAATGGAACCACTTCCGGGGATGACATAACACCACTACCGGGAATTATTGAAAGGCAAGGAAATGAAACGGGTACATTCCAGTCAGCACCTGAGGCAGGAAGCATAGAGCCCCGGGTAAGCCAGGATAACCGGGCATCATACGGCACAGCGGTCCTTGACGGAGATCGTGGCAACCAAAATGCACCTCCTGCCGCATTTCCTGATCCTCCGCACACATCGCCCGAAGAAAGTGAAGTATTCTTTATTGTTGAAGACATGCCCGATTTCAGGGGTGGCGGGCAGGATGCGTTCAGGAGATATATTGCTGAAAATCTTCGTTATCCTCAGGCAGCAGCCGAAAATGGCATTGAAGGGAGAGTATTCGTGCAGTTTACGGTTGATGCCGACGGGATTGTAAGAGATGCCACAATAGTCAGGGGGGTCGACCCGCTTCTTGACCGTGAAGCAATCAGGATCGTTATGGCTTCGCCACGCTGGAACCCCGGAAGACAGAGAGGACAACCGGTAAATGTAGCATTTACCTTCCCTATCAATTTCGTGCTTCAGCATACCGCATATGCCAGGTAAAATTAAGGAAATATCTCAATCTCATAATATCAGAAAATGACGGCACGCAGGGCATGAATTATCAAAATCAGATATTACAGGGTGTCCTGAAAAAATTCGCGGAATTTATACCGCGGATTTTTTTTTAGCTGATAATTCCCTATTTTTCGGATAAAATCAGAAAGTTTGTATCATAAACTTATAAACTGGCTTGAGTCGGTTACCCAATCCTGCATGTATGTAAGATTTCTGGGTGCAGAATGCCCCGGATGCGGTACCCAGAGGGCAATTCTTGAATTGCTTAAAGGTAATTTTATCGGTTCAGTAACAATCTATCCTCCCATCATCACTAACCTGCTGCTTGTTTTGTTACTGGTCGTTCACCTTGTTTTTAAACTGAATCACGGTGCCAGGTTTATAAAAAATTTATTCATACTGAACGTCATTGTAATGGTTTTAAATTATATTTATAACTTATTAACCCTTTAAAATTTATTGCTATGAGTGAAACAGTTCAACCCTCTGAAGAAAAAAAGGAAATCCTGGTAAAAGAACAGGTACCCAATGCTACTGTTGTACTGGTTCTTGGAATCCTTTCAATTCTATTCTGGTGCTGCTGGGGAATTGGCCTGATACTGGGTATTGTAGGGCTTATCCTGGGCTCAAAATCCAAGAAACTTTACAGGGAAGACCCTGAACGCTATTCGGTCTCATCATACAAAAACCTTAACGCAGGCTGGATATGCGCAATGATAGGTACTATTCTGGCAGGAATAGGATTGTTGATTGGCATAATAGGACTTGCGATCGGAACAGGCTTCATGCATTTCTTCCCTTGGGAAGACCTGATGAACGGTTTTTAATATCTGCCTTAACCCGAAATCCCGTCCGGTATTGCTGTTGATATGAGGAAGAAGGAATTAATCAGCACGTTTGAAAAACTGGGAGTATTCCTTGAGCAATTAGGCAAAACCGAAAACATGATAACACCGGCCATGCCATGGCTGGAAGATCTCAATAAAGAGTTCTTCCGGCCCATGGCATCGCTTGTGACTACAAGCCATTATCATAATCCCTGGTTTACCGAAGAGAACGTGAGGTATGCCCTTGAAGTGGCCGGCAGATCACTGAATACCGAATCGCTGGCAAGATGGCTTAGCTGCTACGGAGAGCCCGTACCCAGGGAAAAGCAAAAGAACATAGCAGTTGTTATGGCTGGAAATATCCCGATAGTGGGATTTCACGACATGCTATGCGTGTTGATTTCCGGTCACAGGCTCACAGCCAAACTCTCATCAAAAGATGACAGGCTTTTAAAAACCATCGCAGAATTAATTCAGGACATAAACAAGCAATTTAAAGGAAAGATCATATTCGAGGAGGGAACGCTCAAAGATTTTGATGCGGTTATAGCAACGGGAAGTGACAACACGGCACGGTATTTTGAATATTATTTTGGGAGATATCCGAACATAATCAGAAAAAACCGCAATTCGGCCGCTATTCTGGATGGTTCTGAAACAAAGGAAGATCTAAATAATCTTGCCGCTGACGTATTCAGGTATTTCGGACTTGGTTGCAGAAGCGTGTCAAAATTATATGTTCCCCGCGATTATGATTTTGAGCCGCTCGTCGAAACATTTGGAAACTACAGCTACCTGGGCAACCATAACCAGTGGGCGAACAATTATGAATACCAGAGAGCAATCCATCTTATAGATAAAATACCGCACATTGATACCGGCTTTTTTGTTATCAGGGAAAACAGCAGCCTTTCCTCACCTGTTTCAGTCCTGAACTATGAAAAATATGACCATCCGGAATCTTTATTCGAATCAATCAATAAGTCTGAAGATAAACTGCAGTGCATTACCGGCAAACAACAACCTGACGAAAGGGTTATTCCCTTCGGTAAAGCACAGGAACCAGACCTTGACGACTATGCCGACAATATTGACACTCTTGATTTCCTTTTAAAATTGAAATAACAAAGGCTGTAAAGGTCAAGCCTGTTGATGGCGGTCATAAATTACCGATATGGAGCGAAAAAGCCGTACTGCAACCCGATCCGGAAATTACCTGATCGTGATTACAGGCCCAACAGGGGTTGGAAAAACAGAACTTTGCACATTACTGGCCGAAGAATACGGCAGCCAGATAATATCGGCCGATTCGCGCCAGATGTATAAAGAAATGAAGACAGGGACAGCAGCACCTTCAGGAGAACAGCTTGCAAGAGTAAAACACTGGTTCACCGGTAATCTTTCAATACACGATTATTACAATGCCAGTATGTTTGAGTTGGAGGTTACCGGACTACTTGAAAAACTCTTTAAGAAACACCGTATAGTTTTTATGACCGGGGGAAGCGGACTCTATATCGATGCTGTTTGCCGGGGAATTGACGACCTTCCCGCAGTGGATATGGAATTGCGTGAAGAACTTGCTGCTAAATACCGGGAAAACGGAATTGAATGGTTGAGGTCCCAGCTCAAAAAACTGGATCCGGAACACTACAGGGTTGTTGACCTGAAGAACCCCAACCGTATGCTTAAAGCCATTGAGATAAGCATCATGACAGGCAGGCCTTATTCATCCTTCCTAACCGGCAAGACAAAGCCGAGGGCGTTTAAAACAATAAAAATAGGCCTGACACGTGACAGAGAAGAGCTTTACGAAATTATCAATACCAGGGTCGACGATATGATGAAACAGGGCTTGCTTAAAGAGGCAAAGGATCTTTACCCCCACCGGGATCTGAATGCGCTGAAAACCGTTGGTTACAGAGAGCTGTTCGACTATATTGAGGGAAAGACAAATCTTGAAAGAGCCTTGGAGCTGATCAAGCGCAATACCCGTCGATATGCAAGAAGACAGCTAACCTGGCTGGGAAGGTATAATGACATTTTCTGGTTTCATCCCGGCGACATCAAGGGTATCAGAGACCTGATAATAAACAAAACAGGTGCAGATCCCGGAAAACCGTATAAATGAAACGCCCATGTGCTGACACACACAAAATAGAACGTATAAAGCATGGGCGTTCCATGGATTGAAAAGCAAAATAGCCTAACCTCGAATCAGTAACATATTGTAAAATAAATTGATAACTATACTTTATACGAATGAATGATCACTTAAATCAATACAAATACAAATAAAAATGGCCGGTAATATCAATAACCCGGGAAAGTTTGTCATAAGGGTATACGGACTGCTTGCAAATAATAAAGATGAGGTTCTGCTGAGTGATGAATACCGGTTTGGCATGCTGATGACAAAATTTCCGGGAGGCGGTCTCGAATATGGAGAGGGCCCGGAAGATTGCCTTCGCCGCGAAGCACTGGAAGAACTTGGTCAAAAGATTGAGATAGTCAGGCATTTTTATACTACCGGTTTTTTCCAGCAGGCAATGTTTTATGACAACAGTCAGTTAATCAGCATATATTACATTATTAAAACCAAAAGCAAAACCAGGTTTGCCGTTTCCGGAAAACCATTTGACTTTTCAGAAAAAACAGAAGGCAGTATATCATTCAGGTGGAAAAAGATCATGAGTCTTGAGCCGGAAAACGATCTCACATTTCCCATTGATCGTTATGTGGCAGGTATGCTAAAAAAAGACTATTGCAGGTGAGCAGGTCTATGCAGGCAACTTTAAAGCCTGCAGGACAAAGGACGGCTGTTACGTAACGTCCTGTTCTTTCCTGATAACAGAGTAAAGGTCTTCAATACCCCCTGCAAGCGATGCCCATGAATAATTGAGCTTATCCTTTCTTATATTTGATATAAATTCGCCTGCACGATTATTGTCAAAAAAATCGGCGATTGCCGCAGCGATCTCATCAGGATCCTTTTCACATACATAGCCTACTCTTCCGTGTTTCACAACATCCCTTAGTCCGCCGACATTGGTTACGAGCATGGGTTTGTCAAAATTATATGCTATCTGGGTAACACCGCTTTGAGTAGCTGAATGATAGGGTAATACCACCAGATCGGCTGCTGCAAAGTACCATGCAACCTCTTCTTTGGGTACAAAGCTGTTTGTAAACATTATCCTTTTCTCCAGGCCCAGCTTTTCTACCATATCAAGATACCTGCCTTCGTCCTCATAGAACTCACCCGCAACAAGGAGCTTTAAATCAAGATGGGCAAGGCGGCGGTTTACCAGTGTTTCAAGCAGAAGGTCCAAGCCCTTGTAACTTCTTATTATCCCAAAAAACAACAGGTGTCTGGAGTCAGGCTCGAGTCCCAGGTTATCGCATGCAAACTGTCTTGTAACAGGTTCGCCGAATATATCATAGACCGGATGAGGAACCTGAACAACAGGTTTTTTCACCCCTGTTTTTTCAAGATCGTTAAGTACAGTGGATGACATGGTTATAAATCCGTCACATGAGCGAAGGAAGTATCTGTTAAGCCTTTTCCCGGCAGGCATCCCTTCGTGTGGTTCGATATTGTGCAGCAAACCGGCAACAGGCACATCAATTTTACGCTTTACGGCCCGGATTATCCGTCCAAGGGCCGGGGCAAAAAATGGCATCCAGTAATGGACCACTATCAGATCGGGCAACATGGATGCAATCTCGCCTGCTGACCTCGCCCACGTAAAAGGATTTACCGAGTTAATTAGTTTTCTTGACCTTGATCGGGTATGTGGAGCACCTCTTTCATATTGTGACCTGCCCGGAAAAAGTATCGAAGGGTACTGCAATGAATAATTTATGATATGGGGATCATGGCTAATATCCAGTGCGGCATACAGAGAGTCATTGAAATTGGCAATCCCGCCACGGTAAGGTGATGCAGGTCCGACAAGAAGTATCTTCAAGATCTAAACATTTATCCTGTTTTCAATTTCATAGGAATTCCTGAATGGCGAATTCCGCGCTATCATTTCACCAATAAAACCCGATAAAAAAAGTTGGGTTCCAAGTATCATCGCGGTAAGGGAAAGGTAAAAATATGGACTATCGGTAACAAGTGCAGTCCGTATCCCCTTACTTATATGTATCAGTTTCGTGCTGCCCAGGTAAACCGCAGCAATAAACCCGACTAAAAACATCAGTGTCCCAAGCGTGCCAAACAGGTGCATGGGCCTCTTTCCGAACCTTGATACAAATGACAGTGACAAAAGGTCGAGAAAACCCTTGATAAACCTTTCCATACCGAATTTGGTAGTCCCGTATTTTCTTGCATGATGTCTTACCACCTTTTCGCCAATTCTGGTATACCCGGCATCCTTCACGATCATCGGAATATAGCGGTGCATCTCTCCGTAAACCTCAATATTTTTCACCACCTCGTTACGATATGCCTTCAGTCCGCAATTAAAATCATGGAGCCTGATACCGGTCACCACCCTTGCTGTGAGATTGAAAAACAGGCTTGGTATCCTTTTCCCGGGAGGGTCGTACCTTTTCCTTTTCCAACCCGAAACCATATCGAAGCCCTCTTCCGACACCAAACGGTAAAGTTCGGGAATCTCACCCGGATCATCCTGCATGTCGGCATCCATAGTTACAACTACCCTGCCCTTTGCAATACCGAAACCCGAATAGAGGGCGGCAGACTTTCCGTAATTGCGCCGAAACCTCAATGCCCTGACGGACTTGTTTCTGGAAGCAATATTTTCAACTACTGACCAGGAACCGTCGCTACTTCCGTCATCAACCAGAATAATTTCAAAAGAGAGGGAATTTTTATCCATCTCATCTGTGATCCATTCTACAAGCTCCGGTAGTGATTCCTTTTCATTATAAAGTGGTATGACAACAGAAACATCCATAAATTATTAATAGTAAATACTATACAGCATCCGATTCAAATGGGTCAGCTTCTCTCTTGATAAATATAGAGATAATCAAAGAAAAGATAAATCCGGTAAATGCACTACCCAGTACTCCAAATACAGCCATCATAACAGGATTTGTAAACCTTTTTGCCATATTCATAGCCATCTCTATCTGACTGTCGGTCATCCCGGCCTCATAATAGGCTTCCTCCATCATAAGGTAAGTTTTCTCCATCAGGCCGGGGTCAATCACAGTATAAAGCAGATATGTAAAAAATGCTGTAATGAATCCGGCAAATACCGAAGTAAGCGTCCCAACTCCCAGGGCACGCCCGTAGCTTATGTAACCGTCCTGCTCCTTATCCCTGAATGTCTTTGTGGCCAAAACAATACCAACAATCATAATAACATAGGAAACCAGTCCGAGCCCCGTATGTGCGGTCATATCGATCATCCAAAGCAGCAGGCTGTAAATGATAAGCGCCAAACCGAGCATGGCACCATAGTTCATAGTACTTTTAAGGAGTGATGTCTTTTTTTTATCTTCCATGATTTTAAAAATTTAAATGTTGATTATGAAGTGCCTGTATTTTCTTATGAAAGCCCCATGTGCTAAATCACACAAAAAGAAATGTATAAAGCATGGGCGTTTGACTTCGTCGATCTCACATGCGATATAATTAACATTTTGCAAAAATGATCAGATGTGACATTCATACGTTTGAATAACCTGGTATAATTTCCATGCAAAACATAATTCATTGATTATTAATTTTATTAACCTGATTTGCACGTATGAGTAAGCCGGGACAGGCCGGAACACCGGTATCATCTATATTTGCTACACCCTGCATGCATGAAGCAAATATATTGGTTTTTTCATTTATAGAGATGGAATAAATTGTAAAAAAACCGATGTTTTACTATCTTTGCAGTGGGTAAGTCTTATACGGCCAGCTCCCGTTGAACTCCCCCAGGTCCGGAAGGAAGCAAGGGTAGACGGTTGTAGCGGCGCGATATAAGTAGCTTACCCATTTTTTATTCATACAGCGCAGAATACTTCTCAATGAAACCCGCATCAGCCTTCGGCAGACAAAATAACATGAACAAACCATGCGGGTTCCATGGGATTGAAAAGCAAAATAGCCTAACCTCGAATCAGTAACATATTGTAAAATAAATTGATAACTATACTTTATACGAATGAAATGCCTGTTAACAAAATTGCCAAAACTTTGTAAGTTTACACCAAAAACAAATAAAAACTATATAATATGAAGTTCTTTCTTGACACAGCCAACCTTGATCAGATTAAAACCGCCGGGGAAATGGGCATTATAGATGGTGTTACGACAAACCCGTCATTGATGGCAAAAGAGGGCATAACCGGCAATGAGAACATACTTGAGCACTATGTAAATATATGCAGAATAGTTGACGGCGATGTAAGCGCCGAAGTCATATCAACAGAATCTGAAGGTATGGTTGAAGAGGGTGAAAAACTTGCATCCCTGCATGAACAGATAGTTGTTAAGGTTCCTGTTATCCCTGAAGGGATCAAAGCCATCAAATACCTCACTAAAAAAGGAATCAGGACCAATTGCACCCTGATATTCAATGCAGGGCAGGCATTGCTTGCTGCCAAGGCCGGAGCTGCCTATGTCTCACCATTTATTGGCAGGTTGGATGATATAGGGCAGGATGGAATGGAACTGATCCACCAGATAGTACACATTTTTGATATTTACGGGCTGGAAACAGAAATCATAGCGGCCTCGATAAGGAACACAAACCATATTTTAAGGTGCATGGAAGCTGGAGCCCATGTGGCTACCTGTCCCCTTGACGCCATAACAGGCCTTCTTAATCATCCGCTTACCAGTGCGGGGCTGGAGAAGTTTCTTGCAGACCACAGGAAGCTGAATAAATGAAAGCCTGATGTGCCAAATCACACAAAAAGAAATGTACAAACCATGCGGGATTCCATGGATTGAATAATAAATTATCTGTATCATGAAATTGCAACATCTTGTTAAATAAATTGATAAACATACCTTATACAAATAAACCACCCCGGGCAAAGCACCAGAGTATATTATGGTATTTTTTGCTTCCGGTACCGAAGGCCGGGGTATTTAAACCAATACAAGAAAAAAACAACATGGTATGAGCATGCTTCTGAAAATCCACCCAGAGAACCCAAGCGCGAGAGCGATAGGAAAGGTTGTCGACATCCTCAGGGAAGGAGGTGTTATCATTTACCCAACCGATACCGTATACGGGCTGGGCTGTGATATATACAACTCCAGGGCAGTTGAAAAGGTGGCAAGGATCAAGGGTGTTAAAATGAAGGCTGCAGATTTCTCCTTTATCTGTCACGATTTCTCACATCTTTCGGAATATACAAAGCCGATAGCAGGATCCTATTTCAAATTGCTCCGAAAAAACCTGCCGGGTCCTTTCACCTTCATTCTGCAGGCCAGCAATAATGTGCCGAAACTTTTCAAGAATAAGAAAAAGACAGTAGGTATAAGAATTCCTGAGAACAACATTATTCTTGAAATTGTAAGGCAGTTGGGCAGGCCGATACTCACTACCTCAATTCATGATGATGATGAGGTGATTGAGTATACAACCGATCCGGAACTTATCCACGAAAAGTTCAAACTTCTTGTTGATGTTATAATTGACGGCGGATACGGCAATAACATACCATCAACCGTGGTTGACTGTACAGACAGTGAACCTCTTATAGTGCGTCAGGGGCTTGGAGACCTTAAACTGTGAAGCCCTGATAAGCCTTTGGCTATCAAATATACATGAATGACACATCCGGTAAATAATGCAAAAAGCGAACAACAGCGCATGTGAAATCGGCCGAAGATCAACAAACCACGGGGGTTCCACCGGAATTGAAAAGCAAACCATGCGGGTTCCATACCTTCAAGGTCATGACCGGCTGATAATAAGACCCTGTAACCTGGTTTGCACATTTTAAACGGAGCGGGATCATTTTCTCCAGAATGCCGGCGAAAACAGGACCAGCACGGTAAACAGCTCCAGCCTGCCAAGCAGCATCAGCAACGAAAGGAACCACTTGCCGGCATCGGGAAAGTGGGCATAACTATCAACCGGTCCCACCAGGCCGGTACCCGGACCGATATTGCCCAGAGTGGCCGCGGCAGCGCCAAATGAGGTAGCCATATCATACCCCATCGATGATATCACGGCTACTGAAACGATCATTACCAAAACATAGATGAACACAAAAGCAAGTACATTTCCGATTATTTGCTGGGGAATAGGGCGGTTATCAAGCTTTACGGGTATTATAGCAGACGGATATATAAGCCGCCTTATCTCGAGATAAGAATTTTTAATAACCAGCAGGACTCTTATGATCTTCACTCCTCCCCCGGTTGACCCGGCCGACCCGCCAAAGAACATCATGACAAAGACCAGTATGGAAAGAACCGGCGCCCATTGGAGGTAGTCGGCTGTAACAAAGCCCGTAGTGGTAATTATAGATACTACCTGAAACAAAGCTGTCCTGAAAGCATATTCTGCAGACCCGTTTCCGGAAATGATTAATCCTACAGTGATTACCGCAGCAAAAAATGCAACCAGTCCGAGATAAAACCTGAACTCTTCGTTCTTCCAGACCTTATCAAACCTCAGGTGCATGGCGAAATAAGAAAGGATAAAACTTGTGCCCGCCAGGAACATAAAAATAGTTATAACATACTGGATATATGCAGAATCAAAGTGTGCTATGCTTGCCTGCTTAGTCGAATATCCGCCTGTTGCCATGGTAGTGAATGAATGGCAGACCGAATCAAATATGGTCATCCCACCCAGGTACAGCAGGACCATCTGTGCCAGGGTAAAGGCGATATAAATACCCCATAATCTTTGTGCGGTCTGCATGACGCGGGGATGTATCTTCTCCTTTGTAGGTCCGGGCACCTCGGCGACAAAAAGCTGCATGCCGCCAACTCCAAGAACCGGGAGGATTGCCAGAGACAAAACAATTATCCCCATACCACCCATCCACTGGGTCATACTCCGCCAGAGCAGCACCCCTCCCGGAACAGCCTCGATATCTTCCAGTATTGTTGCACCTGTTGTGGTAAACCCGGATATAGTTTCAAAAAAAGCATCAGTAAAAGAGGGTGCAGTGCCACTCAGCCAGAAGGGAAGTGCACCCAACAAGGAGAAAAGTACCCATACCACACTAACTATTACAAAGCCTTCTCTCTTACCTATAGATTTGTCAGCCCTCCGTGTCAATGACCAGAGAAAGATGCCGGAAGCAAACATTGCAACTGCAGTCATTACGAATGCTGCAAGGTCATCTCCACCATAATATGCAGCGACCGGTATGCAGGCCGAAACAAACAAACCTTCTATTATTACAAGGCGCCCAAGGATATTAGCCACCCTTTTAAAATTGATCATCTCTATTTAAAATACCTTCCAATTTTATAAATGGCAGAAGGAAGTGCGAAGACTATAACTGTATCACCAGGTTTCACCTGGGTATTGCCGTGGACTATAAAACTGGATCTCCCTCGTATAACCCCTCCTATTACAGCTTCACCCGGCAAATGAAGATTCTTTACTGCCTTCTTTGTTATAATGCTGCCGGGTTTAGCAACATATTCAAGAATTTCGGCATCTGTACCGGTCAGGCACTTTATTGACGACACCTCGTCATCCATGGTGTACCTGAATATCCTGCTGGCAGTACTGACCTTTTTGTTAATAATGGTATCAATGCCCATGTTTTCGGCAAGGGATATATAATCGAAATTTTCAACCTCGCATATTACCTTTCTTACACCAAGTTTTTTAGCCATCAGACTCGAAAGGATATTGGTTTCCGAGCTTCCGGTAACGGCGATGAAGGCATCCATACTGCCTATACCTGCTTCCTTCAAAAGATCAAGATCCCTTCCATCCCCCTGTATTACCAGTGTGTCGTCAACATATCCGGTTATCAGGCGGCATTTTTCCTTGTCAATCTCAATTAACTTAATATTGCAGGAGTGTTCAAAATCCATTGCCGTCCTGATACCCGTACGGCTACCGCCGAGGATCATCATATTACGCACCCTGATATCCTCTTTACCTGAATACTTCATTATATCATTTACACCTGCAGGGCTGGTTATTACGTAAACCAGGTCGTTTGGCAAAAACTGGTCACAGCCTCTCGGTATCAGAGTAACGCCGTTACGGGTAATTGCTACGGCCCGGTATTCGAGCCTGGTGTTCTTTTTGGCAATTTCAATAAGTGATTTGCTGATAACAGGTGCATTATCCTCCAGCTTAATAACATACATTGAAAGCTTCCCGCCGGCATAATCGACAAAATCGGTCGTTGAAGTCTTGTTAAGAAGAGTAATTATCTCCTTTGATACAATCCTTTCGGGATAAATAAGATAGTCGATCCCCATTGATGAAAAATGTTCCTTGTTATGAGGAGAAAGAAATTCTGAGCTGTCAATGCGTGCAATTGTTTTTTTAGCACCAAGTCTTTTGGCAAGTAGTGCTGCGGTTATGTTTGTATCCTCCAGAGGGGCAACAGCTATAAACAGATTGCATTTTTTTATGCCGGCTTCACGCAGCACTTCAAAGGATGTAGCTGATCCAATGACAGTAAGCAGATCATAATTATGTTCTATATATCCTGTTTTCTCAGAATTGGTATCTATTACTACCACCTCATGCTTTTCATTGCTGAGCATTTTAGCAAGATGGGTACCCACCTCTCCGGCCCCTGCAACAATAATTCTCATTTGAAGTTAGCTAAGTTGAAAACTCTGCAAATATAGTAACTTAACATAATAACCTGATAGTATATACCCGAAACTTAAATTAGATCAATATTTTTTACCCCCATTAAAGGTATAGGCTCCGGAAACCGACACGTCATGAAAGGGCAGGTCCATCTCAAGACATTGACGGGCAAAGGATTGCCGCCGGCGATAACTGTTAGATGAGTCAAACACCACAACCGAAGGCTTGACCCCCTCCAGCAAATCCGGCAGATGCCCGGTGAACCCTGAAGATATGACCAGGATATCAATCTCTGCAGGAGCAGTGAGACAAGAAACATAGACCCGGTTGCTAAGAGCGAAGAAGATTTTTTTCCCTGCAAAACAGACAAAGCTTTTTTTAACCCCGTGTAACTGATTTTGCTCAGTGGCCGGCTTCAAAAAGAATTGTTCCTGGCTAATAATGGAGTATCCGGAAATTCCAAAACCGGCAATCCCTGCAGCAGCCGGACGAGGTACACCGGAGGTACCGGTCTGTTCATTGTCGCCGGATATCAACAACTTTGATCTTCCCGAAACAAACCCGTAAAGTGAGTTCCGGTTGTCATTATATACTATAAAAACCTGCTGACCCGACCTCCTGAAGCTGTGTTCTGCCCTCAGCAGCAATCCGGTTCCGGCCAGTATCATCGCACAGAAGAGAAACACAGGCTTCCTTAAGAACAAGAAACAGGTGACCATTATCAAAACCCCATAAATTACCAAAACGCCCGGCAGAGTAACATAAATTCCATCTGTTTGTGAAAAGGAAAGCGAACCCACGGTGCCGGTCAGATAATTGAGCAATGCTATTGAGGTGTTGAGGACTTCAGCAAAAAGGGAACCCATTAAAGGGATGAACGAAAATCCAATAAATGCTAGTCCGCTATACAGAATTATCACAGCAAGGGGCACTGCGAAAAGGTTGGTGAGTAGAAACAGGTTTGGGAAATTGTTAAAATGGTAGATAATAAGGGGGAATATGGCCAGTTGCGCTGCGATGGATACAGTAGTCAGCGCCCATATCCTGCCGGCTATAATATTCCTGAACCTCGCGAGAGAATAAATGGCCGGCTGATACAGCACAATACCCGCTACAGCTGCATAGGAGAGCTGAAAGCCTGCGAGGAAAAGCAGGCTGGGATTCAATAAGAGCTGGAATAGTGCCGAAGAGGCGAGAGTATTGAATATCGCGGCAGGTCTTCCAATGGATAACCCGGCAGCAACAAAAGAAAACATGGTTGCAGACCGCGTAACTGAGGGTGAAAGACCGGTTAAAAAGGCGTATAACCATATAACCAAAACAATCACTGCCGGCCTGATGAACCTGTAGTAACCGTTTTTCCGGAAAATGTGCAGGAACCAAAGCACCACCATATATATTATACCAACATGCAATCCCGATACCGCAAGAATATGCATCGCACCTGATGCAGCATATGCGTCCCGCAACTCCCTGTCAAGGCCTCCCCTGTAACCCAGTATCAGTGCTCCTGCTACAGCATACTCCTTCTCTTTAATTCCTCCGTCACGCATAACACCAAGAAGACGCTCCCTGAGCCTGGAGGCATAGTTACGCATACCTCCGCCACCACCCTCACTGGTAACAAACCAACTGCCTGATGGGGCCCAGATCTCACCTCCTATCCCCATGTGCATCATATATGCCTTATAGTCAAACTCAAACGGATTACCATAATTTCTTATGGCATTAACTCTGTTTGGGAGAACAACCCTGTCGCCGCTACTGAGGGTACCAGCCAGACTGTCTTTTTCAAACCAGACCAGCAATTTACCTTTGTTTCGCTTTATCTCCCCCTGGCTTATACAGGCAATAGGCTCTATCACAACTCTCCAGTTACGCTCCCTTTCATCAGGTGTTCCTGCCACCCTTGCAAGGAGGGCACCTCCGGCGTGTGATTGGTGCGAGGAGTATTCGCCCAGCGTTTTCATCCCCGTAAGGGAAACAGAAAAACAAAACATGAATACTGCCAGGGTAAGTCCGCTAAGCCAGCCTGCAGCATAGCCGCCTTTGCGACCGGCCAGATTAATTCCGGCTGCAAGAATGAAACTTAGTATAGATGCGGTAAGTGTTAGCGAAAGGGGCAGCGCTGCATGATGCTGAAAAACAATGCCAAGGCAGAAGGGAACAAGCAGGCGGAGCACAGGTACTCCCTTCAGTACTGCAGGGACCCCCATAATAATTAGTATTGGTTACCACTCTTAAATAAAGTTAGTGAAAACCAAGGTATAAATCAATTAAAAACGGATAAAAGTAAAATCAGAGGTGTTTAACCCTGTACTTAACATCCACTTTACCTTTACTTATTGAGGTCAGCTTTCTTTTCAGCAGCCTTTTTTTCAGGGGAGAAATACGGTCGGTAAAAAGCTTACCCTCAAGGTGGTCATATTCATGCTGTATTATCCTGGCTGCAATGCCTTCAAAATAGTCTTCGCGGTAATTGAATTCCCTGTCACAGTACCTTATCCGGATGGCTTCCTCCCTGTCAATATCCTCCCTGATTTCGGGTATGCTAAGGCAGCCTTCATTGTAGGTACTTATGGCTCCTTCATAGGAAATAATAGTGGGGTTGATGAACACCTTTTTGAAACCCTTCAGTGAAGCATCATCCTCTTCAAGCGGAGAAGCGTCAATAACGAAAATCCTGAGAGATTTTCCAACCTGGGGGGCTGCAAGTCCAACCCCTTCGCTCTGGTACATGGTTTCAAACAGTGATACTATCAGTTCATCGAGCCCCGGGAAATCCTCGGGGATTTCTGAAGCTACTTTTCGCAACACGGGTGAACCGTATAAAAAAACGGGTAATACCATCATGTTAAATATTTTTGCTGTCAATAAATGACTGCAACATTATCACGGCGCTTATCCTGTCGATAGCAGACTTGTTTTTTCTGGCCTTCTTTCCCGCGCCTGCGTCAATCATGGCCTGGAATGCCATTTTGGAAGTAAAGCGCTCATCAACGCGCTTTACAGGAATTCCCGGATACCGTTCCCTGAGTTTTTTCACAAAAGGCTCAATGAACCTGACAGATTCTGAGGGATTATTGTTCATTTGAACAGGATGACCTACTACAAAAAGATCTACCCTTTCGTTCTGCAAATACTGGTCAATATATTCAAAGGCTTTGGATATATGTACCGTATCCAGTCCGGTTGCAATAATTCCAAGAGGATCTGAAACAGCCAGCCCCACTCTCTTCTGCCCTACATCCAGCCCTATTAATCTGCCCATATGAAACATATTGAAGCTTCACTGCAAAAATACGATTTATTTGCCGTAAACCCTCAACTCACTAAATTACCGGATATTTCTTAATTATTTCTTCGGGCTTCATAAGAATATCAACATATTGGGCTCTGGAATAGGCAAACGGATCGCTTATGGATGCCTTGGATAGCTTGCCCCTGAAATCGCCGATAGAACTGTACGATTTTGATTCCATCCATTGTTCAAGCTCGGAGAGCATGGTTTTAATATGTGCAGGCTTGTTCTTGTATAATGCACTTACTACCTGTACACAATCAGCGCCCGCCAGGATCATTCTGGCAACATCCTTTCCGCTGTAAATACCGGTATTGCCACAAATACTGGCTTTAACATGATCATACAGCATACCGGTAAACCTGAGCGACAGCCTGTAATCTCCCTCACGGCTAAGAAAGAAAGGGAAAACGTGTTTTTGATCATCAACATCAATATCAGGCTGAAACAACCTGTTGAACAGTACAAAACCGTTCACGCCAATCTTGTCCATTTCCGATACTACATATACCGGATTTGAATAAAATGGACCGAGTTTAACGCCTACAGGTATGCTCACCACTTTGCGCACGGCCCTGAGAATATCCAGTTGCTGGTTTTCGATGGCTGCAGCATCAGTACCGGCATCTTTCGGAACCGCATAAAAGTTCAGCTCAATACCATCAACTCCGGTATCCTGGATCAGTTGGGCATATTCTACCCATGTCTCTTTATATACAGCATTAAGGCTTGCTATGAGAGGTATGGAAAGAGTTTCCCTGGCTTTTTCCAATTCAAGCAAATACTCCTTTGGACCTCCATGCTCGAGATTTGGATGGATACTTGTCATTTCAGCATGCCTCTCATCAAATTCGTGGAGCGATTCGTTCATCTGTATCCTCTCATACTGAATCTGCTCTTCGAAAAGTGATTTGTACACGATAGCAGATGCTCCGGCTTTTTCAAGCTGAACAAGAGTTTCAGGGTTCTGTGATAAATTACATGCACCGACAACAAGGGGGTTCTTCACCTCGATGCCCATAAATCTGGTTTTAAGATCAGCCATATTTTCAATATTTAATTAAACAATTCTAACCAGATAACAATTTACAACAATCTTGGTTCAAAAAAAAGCGGCCTCATTAATGAGGCCGCTTTTTTTTGAACGTTATACTGATGTTATACCTTAGAAAAATCCATTGAGGCCATCCTGACGTAACTCTGGTACCTCCATTTTGCATTCTCCTCTGCTGCCTTGAACAGTTCTGCTGCAGCATCGGGGAAAGCTTTCTGCAGAGAAGTATACCTTACTTCCGATTTCAGGAAATCCTGGAACTTGCTCCAGTCAGGTTCCTTGGAGTCAAGTACAAAGGGATTCTTTCCTTCCTCCTCAAGCATTGGGTTATATCTCCAGTTGGTCCAGTAACCCGCCTCAACAGCGCGCTTACTTTCTTCCATGGTTTTGCCCATTCCATCCCTTAACCCGTGGTTGATGCAGGGTGAATATGCAATGATAACCGATGGACCCGGATATGCCTCAGCTTCCTTAACTGCTTTGAAAAACTGTGCCTGGCTTGCTCCAAGTGCAACCTGTGCTACGTAAACGTATCCATAGCTCAAAGCCATTATGCCAAGGTCTTTTTTACGGATTCTCTTACCTGCAGCTGCAAACTTGGCTACCGCACCAATAGGTGTTGACTTCGAAGCCTGGCCGCCCGTATTACTGTAAACCTCGGTATCCATTACAAGCATATTAATATTGTCGCCCGAAGCGATCACATGATCGAGTCCTCCATAGCCTATATCGTAAGCCCAGCCGTCGCCGCCAAATACCCACACTGACTTCTTGACAAGATATTGTTTAAGCTTCATGATCTCTACCGATATCTCGTCCTTCTGACCCTTAAGGGCGTCCTTGACTTTTTCTGAAGCTGCCCTGGACTTCTCACCGTCTTCTTTATTCTCCAGCCACTCATTAAAGGCTTCCTTAATTTCTGATGATGGATTACCTTCCAGGGCCTTTTTCATAAGCCCTTCAATCCGCAATCGCATCTGCCTCACGCCCAAAAACATTCCGTAGCCATATTCTGCATTGTCTTCAAACAGTGAATTGGCCCAGGCAGGACCATGGCCGTTGGTGTTTACAGTATAGGGTGTCGACGGAGCCGATCCACCATATATCGATGAACATCCTGTTGCGTTGGCCACCATCATCCTGTCGCCATACAACTGGGTTATCAGCTTAATATAGGGGGTTTCACCACAACCTGCGCACGCGCCGGAAAATTCAAATAACGGTTGTGCAAACTGGCTGTTCTTGACTGACTTGTCTTTTTCGAGAACTGTATCCTTATACCCTACCTTGTTATGCATGTACTCCCAACGCTCATCCTCAATCATCTGCGATTCAAGGGATTGCATCTCGAGAGCCTTGGTCTTTGAGGGACATACGTCCACACAGTTACCGCAACCTGTACAGTCAAGGGGACTGATCTGCATACGGTACTGGTATTCCTTGGTGCCTCCTATGCCCTTTATGGTTTCGGTACCTTCAGGTGCATTCTTTACTTCATCCTCTGTCAGCAGGAAAGGCCTTATAACAGCATGGGGACAAACATATGCACACTGGTTGCACTGTATACAATTCTCAGGGATCCATTTTGGCACATGAACTGCAATACCGCGTTTTTCATAAGCAGTAGTGCCTGCGGGGAATGTTCCGTCCTCACGTCCCACGAATGCACTTACCGGCAGGCTGTCGCCATTCTGTGCGTTGATCGGTTCCATGATGTTCTTGATGAAGTCGGGTATATCCCTTTTGTCCTCCTTTGTAGCTTCATCAAGGTTTTTCCAGTCGGCCGGTATGTCAATCCTGATCACATCTCCACCACGATCTACTGCGGCATTATTCATGGCAACAATTTCTTCGCCTTTCATGCCGAACGACTTGACAATTGCTTTCTTCATTTCGTCAACCGCCTTCTCATAAGGAATGACATTTGAAATCTTAAAGAACGCCGATTGCATTATGGTATTGGTCCTGCCGCCCAGGCCGATCTCTTCGGCTATGCTTGTGGCATTTATCATATAGAACTGAATATCATTTTCAGCCATATATTTTTTCATTCTCGCAGGAAGCTTATTCTTGGTCTCCTCTACATCCCATATACTGTTCAGCAGGAATGTGCCACCTTTTTTCAGCCCTTTCAGCAGATCATATTTTTCAAGATATGCGGGTACGTGGCATGCAACAAAATCGGCAGAATTTACCAGATAGGGCGACCGTATTGGTGTGTCGCCAAAACGGAGGTGCGATACTGTTATACCGCCAGATTTCTTTGAATCATATGCAAAGTATGCCTGTGCAAATTTGTCGGTTGTATCTCCTATTATTATGATTGAATTTTTGTTGGCGCCAACAGTACCATCCGCCCCTATACCGAAAAACTTGGCAGCATAATTGCCTTCGGGTGATACATCAATTTCAGGCAAAAGTGGAAGTGACCGGAAAGTAACGTCGTCAGTAATTCCAACGGTAAATCTGTTTTTTGGTTCGGGAAGTTGAAGGTTCTCATAAACAGAGAGTATCATTGCAGGAGTGGTATCCTTCGAGCTAAGTCCGTAACGTCCTCCGACTATCACAGGTGCATCAGATTGTCCGTAAAACAGATCTTTTACATCAAGATAAAGGGGTTCGCCATTAGCTCCGGGCTCCTTGGTCCTGTCAAGCACAGCAATCCTTTTTACCGTTTCAGGGAGCACTTTCATAAAATACTTTGAGGAAAAGGGACGGTACAGATGCACTGAGATCAGTCCGGCTTTTCCACCCTTACTGTTGATATAATCAACCGTTTCCTTAATTGTTTCGGTAATCGAACCCATTGCAACCACAATATCAGTTGCGTCGGGGGCCCCGTAATAGGTAAACGGATGGTATTCCCTGCCGGTGATCTTTGTGATCTCCTTCATATATTCATCAACAACGTCGGGAACAACATCATAGAATTTATTCGCTGCTTCGCGTGACTGGAAGTAGATATCGGGGTTCTGCGCGGTACCCCTGGTAACAGGATGCTCAGGGTTAAGGGCTCTTTCCCTGAATGCCTGGACAGCATCCATGTCCAGAAGTTTTGCCATTTCTTCCTGATCGCATGGCTCAACCTTCTGTATCTCGTGTGAAGTACGGAAACCGTCAAAGAAATGGAGAAATGGCACTCTTGTCTTGATTGAAGCAAGGTGTGCAACTGCACCTATATCCATAATTTCCTGTACACTGCCGGTAGCAAGGAGTGCAAAGCCGGTTTGACGAGTACTCATAACATCACTATGATCGCCAAATATTGATAGTGCCTGTGCAGCAAGGCTCCTGGCACTTACATGGAAAACACCGGGCAACAGTTCTCCCGATATTTTATACATATTTGGTATCATAAGCAGCAGGCCCTGTGAGGCAGTAAACGTTGTTGTCAGTGCACCTGACTGGAGCGAGCCGTGAACGGCACCGGCAGCACCGCCTTCTGATTGCATTTCTACAACCTTCAGAACCTCACCGAAAATATTCTTTCTTTCTTTTGCTGCCCACTCATCAACATTCTCAGCCATATTCGATGAGGGAGTAATCGGATAGATAGCAGCAACTTCACTGAACATATATGCAACATGTGCCGCCGCATAGTTCCCGTCGCAAGTAATGAATTTTTTCTTCTTTGTCATATTTGTAATTCAATTAGTTGGTTAGTAGTATCGTAATTGGTTTGTTCATGGTCATTTTTTTACCGGAAACCCGGCGACCAGCAAAAATATAAAATTGAGAAAAAAAATTACATGACATTGCTCATAATGATTCCTGGCGCTGACAGAAATCATTACGGGAAATTGGCATAACTGAGTTTCTGCTGAATGCTTCAAATACCAGGAAGTGACCTTGACCCGCCAGTATTTTATTCACTGTTCATGGAAATCAGGAACTCTTCGTTTGATTTTGTTTTAGAGACACGGTCACGCAGAAATTCCATCGACTCAACAGGGTTCATATCAGACAGGTAGTTGCGGAGTATCCATATCTTGTTCATCATCTCCTTGTCAAGAAGGAGGTCTTCTCTCCTTGTGCTTGAAAGGTTAACGTCAACTGAAGGATAAATACGCTTGTTCGACAACCTCCTGTCAAGCTGCAACTCCATATTGCCCGTACCCTTGAATTCTTCGAATATCACATCGTCCATCTTTGAACCGGTTTCGGTCAAAGCAGTAGCAAGTATTGTGAGTGAACCTCCATGTTCGATATTCCTGGCAGCCCCGAAGAACCTTTTGGGTTTTTGCAGTGCATTTGCATCAACACCTCCCGAGAGGACCTTACCTGAAGCAGGAGAAACAGTATTAAAAGCCCTGGCAAGCCTGGTTATGGAATCGAGCAAAATAACTACATCATGCCCGCACTCAACCAGACGCTTGGCTTTCTCAATAACCATGTTAGCAACCCTGACATGCCTTTCAGCAGGCTCATCGAAGGTTGACGAAATGACCTCGCCCTTTACACTTCTTGCCATGTCGGTCACCTCTTCCGGGCGCTCGTCAATCAGCAGAACCATCAAATAAACTTCAGGGTGATTTGCCGCAATTGCATTTGCAACTTCTTTAAGCAAAACGGTCTTCCCTGTTTTGGGCTGTGCCACTATCAATCCCCTCTGTCCTTTGCCAATGGGTGCAAAAAGATCAACTACACGCGCAGACAAACTATTGCTTTTCTCGCTTACCAGGGTAAATTTCTGATCGGGGAAAAGAGGGGTAAGATAGTCAAAAGGCACCCTGTCTCTGATAAAATCGGGGGTCCGGCCGTTGATCTGCTCCACTTTTATCAGCGGAAAATATTTCTCTCCATCTTTTGGGGGGCGTATTGTCCCCTGAACCGTGTCACCGGTTTTCAGTCCGAATAACTTTATCTGCGACTGCGATACATATACGTCATCGGGGGAGTTAAGATAATTATAATCGGACGATCTGAGGAAGCCATAACCATCGGGCATTATTTCCAGCAGTCCCGAAGCCGATATAATTCCGTCAAAATCATATTCACGGCCGGCACTCTTTCTTTCATGCTGCTGCTTTTTATAAAAGCCTTCCTTTGCATGCCTTTCGGGTTGAGCTGGTTTCTCTTCATCCCTGGCATGCGGCCGGGGCTTCCCGCCTCCATGCTGTTTTGCGGGAACGGACTCCTTTTCGGCTTTAGCCGGTTTCTCCTGTGTTACGGGAGCATTAGCTTTGGGGCTGCCGGACTTGGCAGCGCCCGCCCCTGGTAACGAGGTTTCCTCCCGGGTTTTTGCTCCTGTGGATTTACTCTCAGGAGCCTGTTCTTCTTCTTTTTTCTTTTTATGCTTTGGAGGTCTTCCCCGCCTTTTCCCGGTAGCCTGCCCCTGACCGGCTGATGCTTTTTTACTTTTCTCAACATCTTTTTCTGAAGTGTTGATCGCCTGCTGATCAAGTATCTTATAAATCAGGTCTTGCTTCTTAAGTGATTCGACGCGTTTAATTTTCAGCTCCTTGGCAATCTCACGAAGCTCAGGAACAAGTTTCTTGTTCAATTCAAGAATATCGTACATTTGTTTATATGGAATTAATGAATAATTGTATGTTATTATGATAAAGACCGGGTATTGGTATCCGGTATCCGGTATCAGATAAGGGAATTATGTATTTGCCGTGCAATAGTGGAAATATTTTGCAATAATACGTATTTCGGAAGATTAATCAAAAAGCAGCGAAAAAAAAAATTAATTTTTGATTGTGTATTACTTTTTTATGGAACTTATAACTAAGTTTGCTTCTGCAGACAAAGTTAAGGTATTTTCTTTAATTCAAAAAATTAAGTTTCACAAACTGGTCATCACTTATATTTTATACTTGGGTTGCAACTTTCACTTCTGGTTTTTCGTAAATACCTTTTAATGAACTAAACTCTCAACTTGAATGAGGCAGCTAAAGATCATCAAACAGGTAACCAACAGGGAAACACCCTCACTTGACAAGTATTTGCATGAAATTGCAAAAGTCGAGCTGATATCTGCCGAAGAAGAGGTTGAACTTGCCCGAAGAATCCGGAACGGCGATGAGAAAGCTCTCAACCTGCTGATCAAGGCCAATCTCAGATTTGTTGTCTCTGTTTCAAAACAATATCAGAATCAGGGCTTAAGCCTTCCTGATCTCATCAATGAGGGGAACCTTGGGCTCATCAAGGCGGCACAGAGGTTTGACGAAACAAGGGGGTTTAAATTCATTTCATACGCGGTATGGTGGATCAGGCAATCAATATTGCAGGCCCTTGCAGAACAGGCAAGGATAGTGAGACTGCCCCTCAACAAGATCGGCTATATTAACAAAATCAACCGCACTTTCTCTGAACTTGAACAAAAATATGAAAGAGAACCCTCGGTGCTTGAGATAGCACACGCACTTGAACTGGCTCCGAAAGATGTTAAAGAATCACTTAAAACATCCGGCCGGCACGTTTCAATGGATGCTCCGCTAAGTCCAGATGAGGAAGGCAATATGTACGATGTTCTGCTAACCGACAATATTCCTGAGCCCGACCGTGAACTTCTTAATGAATCATTAAGGAAGGAGATTGAACGGGCACTTTCGACATTAACATACCGTGAAGCCAATATAGTGAGACTCTATTTTGGCTTAAACGGCAAACATCCGCATACTCTCGAAGAGATCGGTGAGGCCTTCAACCTGACAAGGGAAAGGGTCAGGCAGATTAAGGAGAAAGCAATCAAGCGGCTTAAGCATTCCACAAAAAACAAAATACTGAAAACATATTTGTAGATCACCCTTATTTCCGGGCTGTTTTTTTACCGGATTCAACATAAAAATATCCTTTAAATGCAACCACTGGTAGCGCCTTCATTATTGTCGGCAAACTTTGGCAATCTTGACGCAGACATTGAAGTAATAAACAACTCTGATGCAGACTGGTTCCATGTTGATATAATGGACGGGGTCTTTGTACCCAATCTAAGTATTGGCTTTCCCGTTTTAAAAGCAATAAAGAAAAAAGCACGTAAACCCCTGGATGTTCATCTGATGATGGTTGAACCCGGTCAGTACATCAGGCGGTTCATGGAAGCCGGAGCTTCGGTACTCACTGTCCATTACGAAGCTGTTTCCCATCTCCACAGCGTGGTAAGGGATATCAGGTCTCTGGGGATAAAAGCAGGGGTATCTCTAAATCCACATACACCTGTTACATTTCTTGAAGAGATACTGCCCGATCTTGACCTTGTACTTCTCATGACCGTAAATCCGGGTTTTGGTGGTCAGTCATTTATTGAAAGCAGCTACAACAAGATCAGGAAGCTTCGTGCTATGATACATGAAACAGGATCCCAGGCACTCATTGAAGTAGACGGCGGAGTGGATCTGAATAACGCACCATTGCTTGTAAAAGCCGGAGTGGATGTACTGGTTGCCGGCAATACTGTTTTTTCATCTGAAGATCCTGCAGAAACAATAAGACTTCTAAAAAACCCACCCGGCACACCTGCATGAGGGAACCCTGATCTTTTGCACACTTGTAAAAAAGCAACAAACATTGAAAATTTTGTAAAAAATTAGCTAAAACGGGACCATCCATCCCTTGAGGAGGTGACTTTCGTCCCGGTTTATGCTTTGCACCGTATTTTTAGTTCACATGAATTCAGGGCAAAGCCCTGCCGGGATATTACCACGACCTGATTACCTAAGTTTTATAGGTTAACAGAAATCATATCTATTCTCCTCCGGCCAGATAATCCTCCAGGTAAGAAAAATTGCGTGTAAGTCCCCCTTCCCTGACTATGGTTGCCCTTTCAATTATCCCGTCCCTGTCATTTAAAAATGCAGGAAATACACTCTCAGCCAACCTTTCAGAGAATTCACGGGAAGCATCTCTGGGCAGTTCACCGGGTAGGTTATCCACAGCCATTACAGTTACATTGTTATTATCGAACGGATCAGCTTCCACTCCCCTGGCTGGATCGTAACCATAAAAAGGTTTATCAATAGTAGACGCCCTTATGGTCGATGCCACTGGTCCGCCAACATCACAACTTACATCGGCAATAACCGATATTCTGAAGTCCGGCCTGAGGTAGTCCTCCCTCCTCAAAAAGACCGGTGATTTCGGATCCCAGTAGTGACAGGGAATAAAAAGATCAGTCACTGTGCTGTAGGGATAAAAAACAGATTCATATTCCTCGGGGTAATAGAAAAAATGCTGCAAATCAAAATCTTCGCCATCTGTTCTCCTGACATAGTCCCAGGGTTCAAGCTGGCAGATTACAGGCTCATTAAAGTTTTTCTCCAAAAAACCGGCCGGGTTTACTCTTTTATAACCCAGAGGGGCCAGGGTTTCAAGTGCGCCCTGGGCTACCCTGCCACCGCCTGTAATAAGTATCTTTACGGGCGGGAGCTTAACTTTTTTCAATTCTTCCAACATCCCGGTCATCTCATGACATTTATGTGCCGGCTTCAGGTCAAAAAGTCCGTTACGGATGCCAAAAGCCCTCAATCCGTTGTATGCACCGACAATTCCGGCCCATCGCCCGAATGCAACAAGCCTAACGTTATCATTGCCGGTGAGGTATTCATAGTCAATAAGAGTAATCTTGTTTCTTACTACCTCCTGCAGGAGTTTCCTGTTATGCGGCTGTTTCTTTGCAGTATGCGAAAAAAACATATAGGTTTTGCCGGGTATCAGGGTAGATATTGCAACCTCCTTGACCCCTACCAGCAGATCACAATCGGACATGTCGTTTTTTACCGGAATGCCAGACCCGGTATATTCATCATCGCTGTAACATCTTATATCACTGCTTTGGGCGGTAATATTGAATTCAGGATATTGTTTCAGCAATTCAACAGCAGCCTGCGGAGTTAATGGGGTCCTCCGGTCAACAGGTACTTTTGTCTCTTTCAGTATACCGATATGCATGGTCATTTTTTTTTTACTAAAATAATAATTCGGCTGAAATTATCATATTGGCAGAGTGTAATAAAATGGCAAGGTTTTTGTACCTTTGTAGTACGCATGGGGCTGACTGGTTTTGACAGCAAGACGAACAGATATGCAAGCATGCCGAGCAAAGCATGTTAACTCGTTAAACTGTAGTGCGAACATATAAACGGCGAAGATAACTACGCGCTTGCGGCATAATCTTTAGAAGATCTATGCCCTATCTGCGGTCAAGGACCACAGACAAGCTGTCTCTCAAAAACCGTGCCCGGCGGTTTTTGACAAAGAGGCACCGGTAAAGTCGGGCTGGCCGGAAGCTTTTCCCGCGCTTCCGGTAAGAAACAAGGGAATAAGGTCCGGATAGGTTGTCTGTTGCCGGCCCGGACCCGACAATAAATAACAGACTAAGCATGTAGAAACCATATTGGTTCCTTGTTTGGACGAGGGTTCGATTCCCTCCAGCTCCACAGAAAAACCCGGCCGGGAGGCCGGGTTTTTATATTGAGGGCGATATAACCGGAACAAATAGCGCTTACTCCATCAGGCATCTGACACTGTATCCTATCCTTTTATTAACAGAGTATCTGAAAATACCTTCGGTCTTAAAAGTAAGCCCCCTGTTCCATGCATTGTTCTCATCATATCCGGTTACAGTCCAGTAATATGTATCCTCGCCAAGAAAATCAAAAAACACTATAGGCTCAACCTGCCTGGATCCTGCAGGAAGGGCAGTAAACCCTGTTTCGTTGGTTGCACCTGCATTCGGAATATTCCAAAGCTGAGTACCGGTATCCTTAAGCATACCACCCTGATCCGTACCCCTAAGTCCTTCCAGAAGCACTGCCTCTTCACTCATGCCCAGGTATTTTTCCAGTATCTGCCAGTCGTCATCCGAAGGAACTTTCCATCCGTCAGGGCAGAGGCCCCTCTCGTCGACAACCGCATACCAGTTATAGAGTGCCCCGAACTCCTTGCCCAGGTTTTCGTTATTATCATAATAGGCCATTGCGCCTCCTTCGGCCATAAGCCACTCTGTGTCATCCTGCACATCAGGTATCACACTGCCATCGAGGTATACTGTAACACGCAGATTTTCTGCCATCCACCATTGATCACCAATTTTTACTGTTGTATATACATTCTCATCAGCATCCAAAACAGCACCGGTTTCAAGCTGTGGCTGGTCATTTCCGTTAACATCATTCTCCCCTGAACATCCCGGTAATATAATGATGGTTAACAGCAAAATAAATATAACCCTGTAGAAATAAATATAGTACATATTAACAATATCAATTAATATAATAACCCGTAATATAAGTGAAATATTATCACCCATGCCAAGTCATGATACTTGACCGGGATGAAGATACCGGCATTATACCATAACACAAAAGCCGGGAAAAAATGGTGCAGGGTAAATCAACCGTTCCTCCTTGGATTAGCCCTGCTAACCTTAAGGTTTCTACCAAGCAATTCTTTTCCGTTAAGGTTTTCAATGGCCTTTTCACCGTCTGTCTCGTTTTCCATTTCAACAAAGCCATAACCTTTTGATCTGTGAGTAAACTTGTCGGCAATAATTTTTACTGACGCGACTGTTCCGAAATCAGCAAATAATTGCTCAATGTCGGCTTCTTTTAGGGAGTAGGGGATATTCCCGACATAAATTGTCATAAGTAACAGGTTTTGACCAAGATATTAAACAAAATCTAATACAAGTTATGAATAAATGCTTTAAAACAAAAAAAATAAGCAAAAAAAACCGGAAAACGTTATAGCTAAGCATAACTCTTTCCGGCATCTTTACAGTTCCTGGCTTTTTTTCAATGTCCAAGTGTTGCAACCATAACCGCTTTGATGGTATGCATCCTGTTTTCTGACTGGTCGAACACTACTGAATGATCAGATTCAAATACATCATCTGTTACTTCCATTGCTTCAATACCGAACTTGTTGTAGATATCTTCTCCAACTTTTGTCTCCCGGTTATGGAAAGCCGGCAGGCAATGCAGAAATTTTACATCAGGATTACCAGTTAATTCAAGAACCTGCCTGTTAACCTGGTAAGGCTTAAGAAGCTCAATCCTCTTCTCCCATACATTGTCAGGCTCACCCATTGACACCCAGACATCGGTATACAGGAAGTCAACACCGCTTACCGCCTCTTTCACATCGTCGGTTATGGATATCCTTGCACCAGTTGATCCGGCAATCTTTTTGCATATATCAGTATGCCCCGGTTCGGGCTGACAATCCTTTGGCGCTGCAGCCCGGAAGTCCATTCCCATTTTGGCGGCCCCTGCCATAAGCGAGTTGCCAACATTGTTCCTGGCATCGCCCAGGTAACAGAAAGCGATGTCTTTCAGAGGTTTGTCAGAATGCTCCATCATTGTCATCAGATCGGCCAGCACCTGAGTTGGATGGTATTCGTTCGTCAATCCGTTCCATACAGGCACTCCGGCATACCCGGCCAGTTCTTCAACTATATGCTGGCCGAATCCCCTGTACTCAATCCCGTCATACATCCGCCCCAGCACACGTGCCGTATCCTTCATCGATTCCTTATGCCCGATCTGCGATCCGGAAGGCCCGAGATAACTTACATGAGCCCCCTGATCATGTGCTGCAACCTCAAAGGCACAGCGTGTCCGGGTTGATGCTTTTTCAAATATCAGGGCTATGTTTTTCCCTTTAAGCATCTGCCGCTCCGTTCCGGCGTATTTTGCAGCTTTGAGAGAAAACGAGAGATCCAGCAGGAATCTTATCTCACCGGGAGTAAAGTCAAAAAGTTTAAGGAAGTGACGGTTTTTAAGATTAAAAGCCATTTTTATTCATTCATTAAGTTAAACAAGTATTTCGATGATATATTCTAATTTTCATATTCCATTGTGATCTTGGTTCCGTATTTTTTGTCAGCAAGCTTAAAAGCCTCGGTTATAACACTTTTCTGTCCACCCATTTCAATAAACTGCAAACACGCCCGAATTTTCGGAGCCATACTACCTTCTGCAAACATGCCGGCCGAAAGATACCTTACCGTATCGGACTTGTCAAGAAACTCTACCGGCTTTTGCCCGGGCCGGTTAAAATTTAGATAAACATATGGAACATCGGTAAGGATATAAAATTCGTCGGCGCCAATCCTTGCTGCCAGAAGTGAGCCGGCAAGATCCTTGTCCACTACCGCTTCTGCCGGCCTGACATTATTATTCTCGTCAAAATAAACAGGCACACCTCCCC
Source organism: Bacteroidales bacterium (assembly GCA_007131165.1). Classification (GTDB taxonomy): domain Bacteria; phylum Bacteroidota; class Bacteroidia; order Bacteroidales; family PUMT01; genus PXAP01. The sequence goes on from SLRB01000333.1 coordinate 34,270, forward strand.
CGCCAGCGGCAATTACAATGGTACCGCTGTCGGCCATGGCTTTTACAACATTCTCGTTCATTATACTTATTGGCTCAGGTGATGGAACCACCCTTCGCCAGCCGTCCTTAACTTTTACCTCTTCCCTGAATTCCCATCCTTTTTCCCTGGTAAGCTTATCTGCTTCCTCCCTGGTACATGTTTTCCCAACACGCTTTGTAGGATTAGCGAAGGCCTTGTCATCCTTATCTACCTGAACCATTGTAACAAGGGTTACCACATCCCTCCTGATATTATGCCTTTTAAGTACATTATGCAGCATCCTCTCGATCATATACCCGATTCCTCCCTGTGAATCGGCAACACAAATATCAAGAGGCATCTGGGGTATACCGAATTTCTCTTCACCAGCGTCATTCCTCATAAGTATATTTCCAACCTGGGGTCCGTTACCATGCGTTATAACAATGTTGTAACCATCCTCTAAAAGAAATACCAGATTTTCAAGGGTGTCGGTTGTGTTTTGCTCCTGCTCCTCAATCGTTCCCGCCTGATCACCACGAAGCAATGCATTTCCTCCGAGTGCTATTACTGCTAATTTAGTCATAATTATTAATTTACAAAAAAACAAAATTATATTATTTTTACCGCATTAATAATGCTTTAAAACATTAAACCCTAACCACCGGGAAATTGCCTCATACTAATACTTCACGGAGGGCATGAACTCTTTGAGGTTGTTATTTCCAAAAAAAAAGCAGATCTTGAATAAAA
>SLRB01000154.1 GCA_007131165.1 Bacteroidales bacterium
CCATACCGGCCAAAAATATCTGTTAAGATTATTCATTACCGGATCTGCGCCCAGATCTATAATAGCCGTAAACAATCTGGCGGAATTATTCAGAAAGTGTCCGGATGAGGATTTCGAGCTGCAGATAGTTGATATTTATGAAAAACCGCAACTGGCAAGAGAGAACCAGATTATTGCCATCCCTACCCTTATCAGGGTGCTGCCTGTTCCGGAAAAAAGAATAATAGGAGATCTGTCCCATACGGAAGAAGTATTGGCCGCATTGGGACTGGAATGTTGTTAAAATTGAACAACTTCTGGTTGATTTTATATAGATATGAAAAAACCAGGTCCTTAATGTGTGAATTTTTACAGGTTAGTTTGTAATAAACATATCCCCATGGACTATCATAATTTAAACAAACAAGAACTTATTGAGGAAATTCAAAGTGCGCACCGCGAACTTCGCGAATCACGCGAAATGCTTCAGGCTATCCGGTCCGGCGAAATAGATGCGGTAGTGGTGCAGCGCGGAGGGAGTGAACAGGTATATGTACTCGATGATGCCAATATTACCTACCGGAAGATGATTGAGGAAATGAATGACGGGGCTGTCATATTTAATCATGATGGTTCTGTTCTTTACTGTAATAAAGCCTTTGCCGGCATGGTAGGATACCCTGTTGAAAAGATTGTCACAAAACCAATCGTTGATTTCCTGAATCCCGAATTCATTTCATTTTTTAATAATCTTTCCGGAAGTGCCCTTAAGGCCCCGTTTAGAAGATTACTCAATTTGCAGCCCCGTTCTGGTAACCATATTCAGGCATCTATTTCACTCCATGCAATAAAAACTTCAGCATTGGACGCCTTAATGATGACGGTAACCGATGAAAGTCAAAAGCTATATATCAAAAAGCTCAACCATCAGCAATCAGCTCTTGAAAAACTTGCAATCAAACTAAAGAAAGCCAAAGAAGAAGCAGATGAAGCCATTAAACTCCTGAAAGAAAAAAACTTTAATTATGCCCTGCTTAACAAAGAATTCATAAAGATCAATAACAAACTGGCCAAAGCCAATAAGGAGCTTCTGAAAGCAAAAAAGAAAGCAGAAGAAAGCGATGCTGTTAAAACGGCTTTTGTTGCAAATATGAGCCATGAAATACGTACACCGTTAAATTCGATAATAGGATATACTAAAATACTTGCCAATTCGATCACGCATGACGAGCATAAAAAGCATATTGAAATTGTTTCCCAATCGGGTAAAAACTTGCTTCACCTGATCGACAGCATCGTTGATCTTTCCAGGCTTGAGGCTGAAGAAATGAAGATCGAAAAGACGGTTGTGTTTTTAAATGACCTGATGTATAGCATAAAAGCCCAGTTTGAACCTTTTGCTGTCAACAGAGAGGGCAAACCATTGAGATTCCGGCTGCTTTTGCCGGAAAAGTGGAAAGATCAAACGGTTATTTATGCGGATGAATTTCGCCTGCAGCAGATAATTTCCAACTTGCTGAGTAATGCATTTAAACATACTGATGACGGGTACATTGAATTCGGTTATAATACAGATACCAACAGAGGGCAGGTATTCTTTTTCGTAAAGGATACGGGAACAGGTATAAAAAAGAAAGACCAGAAAGTTATTTTTAACAGGTTCCAGCATGGAACAAATTCTTCAAAAAAGGTTATTTCCGGTACCGGACTGGGTCTTGCAATTTCAAAAGGTTTAACTGCATTGATGGGTGGAGAAATATGGCTGGAATCAAAAGTAGGAAAGGGCTCAACATTTTATTTTACCATACCCTTAAATGAGGTTGACCCTGGATCGATACAGAAACAGGAAGAGACGAGTTTTACATGCACGAATGTCCCACGTCTTGAGGGGAAGAAGCTCCTTATCAGTGAAGATGACCTGTTCAGCAGGGAAATGATGGTTCACATGCTGAAAAAAACAGGGGCCGAATTAATTACTGCCGATGATGGCAGGGAAACCCTGAAAATGTTTCAGCAACACGGTGCCGACCTCGTATTACTGGATATCCGGCTACCTGAGCTGGATGGTTATCAGGTATTGAAAGAAATCAGATCCAGTGACCCGGATACAATTGTTATTGCCCAAACAGCCTATGCCATGCTTGAGGAGATCAGGAAACTCAAGCAGGCGGGATTCAATGATTATTTGACAAAGCCCGTGAATGATAACGAACTATACGGCCTGCTTCATAAATATTTAGGCTGACCCTCTCTACAAAATAATAACTGAAAAAGCAGGCCCGCGCTATATTCAATGGACGGTTTACCGGCCAGGCCGCTTTCACTTAATATTTCAAATCCACAACCGTGCTTTATCTTTTATCGTAATGATTATTTAGAAGATCACATACCTCATCGACGTTTGATAATCTATATCCGGCAGCCGTAAGTTGATCGTGCGATCCAACAAGAATACCTAAATCCTTACTATGAAGAGTCTTAAAAGCATCCTCATCGGTTACATCATCACCAATATAGACAGGAAGTACTTCAGGATTGTCCCAAAGATTTAAATTGTCAAGAATCCATCTTACAGCTTTACCCTTATGCCAGTCATGATCGGGTTTGATCTCAATAATCTTCTTTCGCCTACCGGTTTTCATCCCGGAATGTTGTTTCAGAACTTCCTTAATTTTGTTGTTAATTTCTTCCAGTTTGCCTTCATCTGCATTTCTGTAATTAATTATGCGTGCAAAACATAATTGCTTTTATATATAGTTTTCCGGTAACCCCGAATATCGGAATCTACCCTGCTTCTGAGTCTAAACAGATCTTTAAACGGCCATTGTCTGATTCCCTGTTAACTTTGAAATTCAAAAGCCTTGTATATCAAATGACAAAGATCCCCATCAACAAATTCAACTTGTTCAATATATTGGCCCTCAATCTTATAAATACGTACCCTATTATTACCTAAATGGATATCTATATTTTCAATATTAGACCGGAACCATTCAAAGATAGGGTTTGAAACGGGAAGTGCAGATATAAGAATATAAATCTCAATTAGTTTCCGCAAATTCTTTTGCTGGCCGGTATCGCATATTCCCGAAAATTCATCGATATACCAGTGGAATTTGTTCTCAATTTTTGTCAGAAGAAGCTGTTTGGATATTTCAGATGTTATCATAGTTGTATAGGATAATCAAAATAATATACCTGGGTTTCAAAATCAAATAATATACCAATTATGCCATTGATACTTTTTGTAAGAAACAAACTGTAGTTGCATAAACCCCGTTTTTAAAAGCTTGCAGCAACCAAGTGAGAAATCAGCACTTATAGATTCTGCTGGAATGCAGTTGGGGAAAATATCCTACAAGTGAGTAATATATTCCTATAAGTATTTGATCCCGGTAAATCAGAGCCATGTTATAGGTTGTCAATCAGTTCCGGGAAACCATAATATCATGATGAGAGCTGTTTGGCATAGAATTGGCTTATAATCCCTGTAACCGGACCGGATGCATAGCAAAAATCATATAAAATACCTCTGAAATGGAAAAATGGAAACTACTACAAAAAGATCTCTCAACTCCCTTTAATCTGGAAGATTTGAATTTCAAGACTACTGATGATTTAGATGAAATGCAAAAAATCCCGGGACAGGGGCGTGCCTATCAGGCGATGGAGTTCGGATTCAATATCGGGCAAAAGGGCTTTAATATTTATGCCATGGGACCCAGCGGCTCAGGCAAATACGCCGCCATAAAAGAATTTTTAAATAATAAAGCCTCCGGCGAACCTGTCCCCCTGGAATGGTGCTATGTGAATAATTTTGAAAAATCCCACCGCCCTATTTATCTTAAATTTCCGCCGGGCCGGGCAAATGAATTTAAGAAGGATAATAAACGTTTATTGGAAGATGTGCGCAGGGCTATACTTTCTGCCTTTGTCAGCGAAGAATATCGTAATAAGCGTCAGGAAATTGAGGAAGAACTCAAGAAAAAACAGCAGGATGAATTGTCAGATATCCGTGAAAGGGCTAAAAAGGAAGGGATTTCCATTGTTGAAACACCTGCAGGCATTGCTTTTGCTCCCATAATCGATGGAAATATTTTAACGCCCGATCAGGTCAGCAGTTTACCCGAAAATCAGCGCAAAGAGATTGAATCAAGAATTAGCAAGTTTCAAAAAGAGTTCGGCAAAACTATGCAACAGCAACCGGGATGGCAGCGGGAAGCACAAAACAAAATTAAGGACCTAAGCAGGGAAGTAATCAAAGCTACCGTTTCTTCATTCTTTGAGGAGATGAAAAAGAAATATGAAAACTTTTCTGAGGTAATAAAACACCTGGAGGCCGTAAAAAATGACCTGATCGAACATGCTGAGCAATTTCATCAGGCCAAAGAAGGAGAACAGCAACCCCTTGTCATACCAGGCATACAGCAACAGGATCCAACAGATGCAATTTTTCACCGTTATGAGATAAATGTACTGGTAGATCACAGCAAAGCCAATGGCGCCCCGGTTGTTTATGAAGACGACCCGGCTTTTCAGAACCTCGTAGGACGCATTGAACATATTGCTAAAATGGGTGCTCTTACCACGGACTTCACACTGATCAAGCCGGGTGCTTTACATCTTGCTAACGGAGGCTATCTTATTCTTGATGCAGAAAAAGTTCTAAGCCAACCCCATGCATGGGAGGGCCTGAAGCGATGCCTCCAGGCAGGTGAGGTCCAGACAGAGAGTCTGGGCAAGGCTCTTAACCTCATGTCAACCGTCTCACTGGAACCCGAACCAATACCGCTAAAAGTTAAAATAGTCCTTATTGGCGAGCGGATGATCTACTATCTTCTTTATCATCTTGACAATGAATTTGCAGATTTCTTTAAAGTAGCTGCCGACTTTGAAGAAGAAATTGACAGCACAGATGAAACTATTTCTCTATTTATCAGATGGATTACTTCGCTTGTGGGTCGTGACAAACTAAGGCCTTTTGACAAAAAGGCTGTAAGCATGGTGATCCAGCAGGCTTCACGTACTTCCGGCAATGCAGAAAAAATATCGGTACAAATGCGGTTCCTGACAGATCTTCTTAGGGAGGCCGATTATTGGGCCGGTGAAAAAGAACGTGATGTTGTAACTGCACAGGATGTTCAACAGGCGATTGACGCCCGCATTTTCCGGGCTGACCGTATGCGCAGCAGCCTCAGGGAGGAGATTGAAAAGGGGCGCCTCCTTATTGACACCGACGGGGAAAAGACAGGGCAGGTCAACGGGCTTTCAGTGTACAGATACGGAGAGCTTTTTTTTGGAAATCCAAACAGAATTACTGCCCGGGTCAGGGTAGGGCCATCCAAGGTAGTTGATATTGAACGTGAAGCAAAACTGGGAGGTGATATTCATTCCAAAGGAGTTCTGATAATGAGCGGTTTCATTGCCGGCCGCTACCTTCCGCAACAGCCCCTGTCAATGCTGGCCAGTCTGGTTTTTGAACAAAGTTATACTGAGATTGAGGGAGACAGTGCTTCATCAGCTGAGCTTTATGCTTTACTCTCTGCACTTGCCCTGGTACCTGTACGTCAGTGGATCGCCGTTACCGGCTCAGTAAACCAGTATGGTCAGGTACAGGCTGTCGGCGGTATCAATCAGAAAATAGAAGGTTTCTTTGATGTATGCAAAAAGCGGGGACTTACCGGTAAGCAAGGAGTACTAATTCCGGAAGCTAACAAAAGCCAGCTCATACTTCGTAATGATGTACTTGAGATGACCGGGCAGGGCAAGTTTCATATTTACGCGGTAAATCATGTTGACGAGGGTATTGAAGTACTAACCGGAATGTCTGCAGGCAAACGCGATGAAAACGGTGATTATCCTGAAGGGACTATCAATCATAAAGTGGAGGAGCGTCTGAAATCATTTGCCAGGTCAGCAAAAGAGTTTTCGCGCGATGGGAAGTCCTGACAGTAAATAAAACAAAAAATATTAGCCCTTGATATGTATTATAGCATTGATAACTACCCTTTATACACATAAAAGTATAACTGATGATACTAAAATCTCCTTGAATGTGCATGAAGCTGTCTTTAAATTAGTCAACCCCGGGCTTATATCCGGAATCAAACTGCTCAGTTGTTTATCTGTTTTCCTGAGGTTGTTCAATTTCAGGTAATTCATCGGATTCCGGCAGTTCTTCCGGATCGGGAATTTGCTCTGGTTCGGGAAACTCTTCCAATTCCTTTAATTTATCGGGATCCGGCACTTCAATCCATTTTATTTTATCAGGGGCTTCAACTGTATCTCCGATCTCAATCGTATCACCCGGATCCGGAATTTCATCGGGCTCTGATGGACTGGGGCAGCCGGTGATGAACAAAACTATTATCATTAGCAGGAGTATTCTGGGCATGGTAATGGCATTTTTTATTTACAGGGCTTACTTTATGCATGGTATATCAATATATATACCACAAAGGTTAGGTATTGAAGTGGTGCCTGTTTTTAGCGCTGCTGTTGAAGTTTTGAGTGGATAGAATTTCAGGTTATCCATCCGGGTAGGTACCTAATACACACTTGTTGAATAATTCTACAATAAGTGGCTATTAAATATCCAATTAAAATTTTTTTAAAGTATTACTGATAATTCCTGATACAAGGGCATTCGTTCAGTTTAAAAGATAAATACAGATCATTAGATCTATTTATGGAATGAAACTGGTACTTGCATCCCGGGAATAGTACCACCCAAAATATTACTCATATGCCTAAGCTGTCAATTATCAGACTTTCAATTGCCATTGTCATAATAATAAAGTTCTGCATCCCCAAAGTCACTGCGCAGGAGAACTTGCGAATCACTCTTGACAGCGCCAGGCATCACGCTCTTGAACACAACAAGCAGCTTATCAATGCCGGCCTGGCAATTGAAGAGGCAGGCCTCAGCCTGCGCGAAACGATTGCCGGAGGTCTACCGCAGCTGAATGCCGAGGCAGACTACTCATATTATTTTGAGTCTACTGCAACCATCGGCATGGGCCCCCAGGAAATGGAAATAACCTTTGACCCTACCAGTAACCTGGTATTATCTGCGGGACAAATGATATTCAGAGGAACCTATTTCGTGGGTGTACAGATGGCAAGACTTTACAAGGAGGTAAGCGAAACCAGTCACCAAAGAACCCGGATAGAGGTCCTGGCCCAGGTAACGCAGGCTTATTATCTGGGACTTGTTTCAATGCAGTCAAAAGATCTGATTGCCACTAATCTGGATAATATGGAAGAAATCCTCGAAAAGACCCGGGCCATGGTTGATGCAGGAATTGTTGAGGAACTTGATTATGATCAGTTATCAGTGCAGGCCTTTATGCTTGAGGATGCTCTAAGGGATGCCGAAAAACAGGTAGAGCTGGCAATTAACATGCTTCGTGTTCAAATGGGAATTGGAGTTGACAAAGAGATCGAGCTCACCGACAATCTTGACGATATTCTGGAAATGGCAGACTTTGAGGGAAGCCTGTTAAATCCATTCAGGATCGAAGATAATATTGATTTCAAAATGATGGAATTGCAGACCGGCATAGCTGAAAAACATGTTGATATGGAAAGGGCTGCATACCTTCCCTCGGCCAATGGTTTCTACACCTATACACGGAAATTACTTGAGCCCGAGTTTGATATTACCCCCAATCATGTACTTGGTTTTAATGTGAGTATTCCAATTTTTTCAAGTGGACAGAGACGTTTCAGGGTGAGCCAGGCAAGGGTAAACCTAAAAACGGTCGAAAACGAAAAAGATCTGCTGTCAGATCAGCTCAGGATTGAGGAAAGGCAGCTCAGGTTTAACCTGAGAAATGCCCTGAAAAGATATGAAAGCATGCAGGCCAATGTAAAGGTGGCCAGGAGGGTATATGAGGACACCTATGCCAGGTATGAGCACGGACTTGCCTCAAGTATAGATGTCACCACTACACACAATACCTACCTGGAAGCAGAAAACAGCTACATATCTGCCGTTTTGCAACTTCTTGAGGCTCATATAGAAATGGATAAGCTTCTTAATGATATATAAGAACCATGATGATATATAAGCACCATGGTGTTATGGAACCAGTTTCCGGTAAACAGAAAAACCATTTGCCGTTCACCAGAAAGACAATGACAGGCAAAACCAGCAGAACAACGAATGGAAAAACAATAAATAAAAAAAGTAACAGATGAAGTTTAATGATATCTCAACTCCGTTAATAACCTTTCTGGTACTGGCTATTTTGCCGGTATGTTGCTCTTCTCCTGACGATCAGGCAAACAATGCGCTTCAGGGGACAGCCGGTAAGGATAATAAAGAACCCGTACGGATAATTAAATTAGAATACCAGGAGATTGGCAGAAGTGTAAACTATCCTGTCAATCTTATGGCATATCCTGAAGTGCACCTTGCACCTGCCACTCCAGATCGTATAGAAAGGATACACGTTGAAGCGGGCGATGAAGTCAGGGAGGGAGAGTTGCTGGTGGAAATGGACAGGACCCAGCTTTTTCAGGCAGAAGTGGAGCTGGATAATATGGAGAAAGAATATCGCAGGATGGATACCCTGAGAAAGATTGGCAGTATTACGCAGCAACAGTATGACCAGACAAGGGCAAGCTTTGAGGTGATACGTTCCAACGTGGAGTACCTGAGGGAGAATATTCGCCTGACAGCCCCCTTTTCGGGAAAAATTTCTGCCAGGTATTTTGAGGATGGGGAGATGTATACCGCAACTCCGGTAACACCGGGTGGACAGGCGGCTATCCTTTCAATATTGAGAAACGACCCGCTGAAAGCTGAGATAGGAATCTCAGAAAGGTTCATTCCCTATATCCGGACCGGGATGCAGGTGAAACTGACCACTGATGTATATCCCGATGAAGAATTCACTGCTGCGATAAGGAGGATAAACCCTGCGATTGACCCGCAGTTCCGCTCATTTACCATCGAGCTGGAAATCCCCAATCCCGGCAATATGCTTCGTCCCGGGATGCTTACCCGCAGCACTGTTGAATATGAGCGGACGGAAGCTTTAGTTGCCCCGGCTATTGCCATTCTCCGGCAGGAAGGGACGAACGAACGGTACATATTCATTGAGGAGGACGGTGTGGCACGAAGGGTATCGGTGAAGCTGGGCGAACGTTACAATGATATGATCGAGATCATATCAGATGAAATTGAGGAAGGAGACCACCTGATCATCGCCGGCCAGGCCCGGCTGGTGGATGGAGATGAGGTAGAGGTTGACGAATGACCGAATAATATACCTGCCGCAAGGCAGCGGTGATTTAAGTATTATGCTAAAAGCATAGACAAAAACTATTGGCAATTTAACTGTATTATCTGCAAATAAATTTTTCCGATGAGCATATACAAAAACGCTGTTAACAAACCAATCACCACCATGATGATATTTGTGGCAGTGGTTGTGTTGGGCATATATTCAATATTATATACACCGGTAGACCTTTATCCTGAAATTGACCCTCCCTTTATTTCGATTATGACCTCATACCCGGGAGCAGATGCCGGCGATGTGGAGGTTAACGTGACCAGGCCACTGGAGGATGCGCTGATTATTGTCGATAATCTGGTTGAGATCACATCAGAATCAAGCGATGGGTTGTCGGTAATCGGTCTTGAATTCACCTGGGATGCCGATCTTAATGAAGCCACCAACGAAGTGAGGGATGCCATTGATTTTACATATGACGCCTTGCCCGACGATATTGAAAGGCCAAATATTTTCAAGTTCGATATGGCCATGATGCCGGTAGTCATTTATGCCATAACTGCCGATGAGAGTTATCAGGGCCTCGGCCCCATCCTGGATGAGGAGATTATCAGTCCCCTGACCAGGATTGACGGGGTTGGGGCGATAAACCTTCTGGGTGAACCGGAGCGAATGATATATGTTGAGACCGACCCTGTCCTGATGGATGCATATGATATCACCAATGAGCAGATAGGCGATTTAATAGCCGCTGAGAATATGAACCTGCCATCGGGAAACGTCAAAATGGGGCTGATGGATTACCCTTTACGGATCGAGGGAGAATTCAGAGAAAGTTATGAGCTGAAAGACTTGGTTTTAGGGCATTTTGAAGGGCGGACCCTGTTTCTTGACGATGTTGCCCGGATACGGGACACCCTCAGGGACCTTACTCTTGATGAACGTATTGATGGGGAACTGGGTGTTCGCATGATGGTAACAAGGCAGGCCGGTGCCAATACTGTGAGGATTGCAAGAGATGTAGGAGATGCCATTGCAGAACTGAAGAAAAACCTGCCTCCCGATGTGGAGATCAGGGAGATTATTGATACATCGGTATTTATAACAGACTCCATAAACAACCTGACGTGGACCTTGTTCTGGGCGCTTTTATTTGTGATAATTGTGGTGCTTTTCTTCCTCGGCAAATTCAGAGCCACATTTATTGTTGCGGTTACTATCCCCATTTCACTGATTGTTTCATTTATCTATCTTTTCGCAACCGGTGGTTCAATTAATATAATTTCACTTGCTTCTCTTTCTATCGCCCTTGGTATGGTGGTTGACGATGCCATCGTCGTGCTGGAGAATATTACCAGGCATGTTGACCGTGGCACCAGACCCCGCGAGGCAGCCATATATGCTACAAATGAAGTATGGCTGGCGGTTTTGGTTACCACCCTCGTGATAGTAGCCGTGTTTTTCCCCTTAACTCTTCTTGGAGGAATGACCGGTGTGCTTTTTACCCAGTTGGGATGGATAGTTTCGATTACTGTTGTTACATCAACTATGGCGGCCATATCACTGACACCAGTACTCTCATCAAAGCTTTTAAAAATCAAAAAAAAGGATTTTTCACCCGGCCGTTTTTCCCATGAAAGGATAGCTGTGCCGGTTTTAAACAGGATTGAAGGATTTTATGAAAAATTGATCCAACTGGCCTTAGGAAATAAGAAAAAGATAGTCTTTACTGCACTGGCGATATTCCTTGCTTCCTTCCTGCTTCTGGGGTTTATAGGGACCGAATTCCTGCCCGAATCTGATGAAAGCCGGCTGGATGCAACTATTGAGCTGACTACAGGATTAAGGGTGGAAGAGACCATAAAGGTGGGCCGGCAAATGGAAGAGATCATCTGGGAACGTTATCCCGAGGTGGAAATACTATCGGTTTCTTCCGGCGCTACCGATGCTGCAGGCATGGCAGCTATTTTTGCCCAGACCGAACCCAATATGATCAGTATTACAATGAGGCTTGTGCCGGTTGACCAGCGGGAACGAACCGTGTGGGAGATTGCCGGAGATCTCAGAAGACAGATCGGGAGAATACCTGAAGTAGTAGAATACTCCGTATCAACAGCAGGGATGGGCGCACAAATGGCCGAGACAACTGTTGACCTGGAAATATTCGGGCATGATTTCGGAGAAACCCGGCTGCTGGCCGAAGAGATTGCCGGCAGACTTGAAGAGGTGCACGGAGCTGAAGAGATTGAAATAAGCCGGAAGGATGACCGGCCTGAACTTCAGATTGTTCTTGACAGAAGAAAAATGGCAGTGAACGGACTTAATACAGCAATGGTTGCAACAGCTGTCCGTAACCGGGTTCATGGGATCACAGCTTCACTTTTCAGGGAGGCCGGTGAAGAATATGATATCGTAGTTAGATTCGAGGAGGAAAAACGCAACCTGATCTCTGACCTCGAGGCTATTTCTATAAACACACCCCATAACGGGAAGGTCAGTCTGACCGAGCTTGGTGAGGTGCAGGAATACTGGAATCCCCCAAGTATAGAGAGACAGGGAAGGGAAAGAGTGGTAAGGGTTTCAGCCATGGCCTCCGATATCTCCACGGGAGAGCTTGCCGGCGAAATGATCAGGATCGCCGACGAGGTGGATATTCCTGGCGGAATTAGTGTCAGCATTGGCGGTGCATATGAAGACCAGATGGAAGCATTCCAGGATCTGGCTTTATTGTTGGTTTTAAGCTTGATTTTGGTGTTTCTTATTATGGCCTCACAGTTCGAATCTTTCGTTATGCCTTTTGTAATTATGTTCTCCATCCCATTCTCCTTTACGGGGGTCATTTTGGCGCTCTTCATAACAAATACCACACTGAGTGTGATTGCCGGGCTGGGAGCGGTGCTTCTTATAGGTATCGTTGTGAAAAACGGCATTGTGCTGGTAGATTACATAAATCTTATGCGCGACCGGGGTAATAAGCTTAATGAGGCCATTGCAATTTCCGGAAAAAGGCGTCTGCGGCCTGTGCTTATGACCGCTATGACAACCATCCTGGCAATGATCCCGCTGGCAGTAAGTACAGGAGAGGGAGCAGAGATATGGCGGCCCATGGGGATAACCCTTATCGGGGGACTTCTCTTTTCGACCATAGTAACCCTGGTTATTGTACCTGTAGTATATGGGATATTCGCCAGAAGAGGTGAAAGGGACAAATTGAAGAAGATCAGGGAGGATTATACTTTTCTGGATGAATGCTAATCAGCCTCGCTTAGATGGATTTTAATCAGATGCACATGTAAACTACAAACAAAATGAAAGCAGTGATGATAATATTTAATCAGGCCAACTCAGAAAGGGTTGAGTTCATTTTTGACCGGTTGAAAATAAATGGTTACTCCTGGTGGGATGAAG
>SLRB01000311.1 GCA_007131165.1 Bacteroidales bacterium
CATTGTTTATGGTATAAAGGAATCTGTTGTCGAATTTCATCTCCCTTCTAACTTTCGAGTAGGAGGTTACATCAATACGTACCATCACCCTGCCAGCCGTTTCTTCAATTATCTCGTGGTGCCGGAACTCATGTATCAGCGAGTCAAGTCCCCACCTGTATGTGGAATCAAACTCGGCTATGCCCCATGTCGACACCTCGTTCATAATTGGCGTCCTGGCAACGTTAAGCCGGGGGCCGGACTCGATGAGCGGTACCTCCATGTAAACAATTGATGACAGTATACCCTCCTTCAGGCATATCCCGTATTCAAAATCGCTGCCGTTTATCACCAGTACATCATTTTTTGCAACCGTCTGCAGGGGTGCTGTTTCGCCGCTTTTCCACTGCCTGGCTGCCGGTACCAGCTCCGGATCTATAACCTGCCGGCTGTTCAGTTGAAATTCGCCAAAAGCCACTTCATAACCGCCGGGTGCCCATGGTGTATCTTCACTCAACCTGGTCGATATGAAAAGGTCATAATAGTGCATGTCCTGGTCGGCAGGCAGACTGAAAGGAATTGTGATGTCTGCATGGCCCATGGGCGGTATGTCGAGGTCGAGGTTTCCGCTCTTGAATTCCACCCCATCCCGGCTTACCGTCCACTCAGTCTCCAGTTCACCAAGGCTGGTAAAATGGTGCCTGTTATGAATTCTTATTCTTTTGGATGGCAGGTGTATTGCTTCGTAGTTTACCGGTTGATGGCTGCGTTTTGCCTGCCATGCTTCCGGTTCGGGAACACGGTTGTATGCAATGATACCGTTCATCGATCCCGATCCGCTGAGCGGTGTCGATCCATATGAATAGAAGGTACCAGTTGTGTCTGCACGGGTAAAATCGAGCCATAATACAAGGTGGTCGTCAACAGGAGCTTCTTCACGTATCCAGCCCAGCATGGACTTCTCCCTTGCCACGTTGTGTATCCTTACGTCGTCAAATACCGAGTTGGAGATGTAGCCGGCCCATCCCTCATCATTAATCATATGGTTTTTACCTATGGTAAAAGGGCTCCTGACCCTTCTAATTCGTCCTTGTGCCAACTGTGAAGCTGCCAGCCGTCCGTTTATATATATAGCCATCTCATTGCCGTCGTAGGTAGCTGCCAGGTGGTGCCAGTTATAGTTCCAGTCAGCCGGCAGCTCCGCCTGAAGAGAATAGGTGTGGTCGGTCCTGAGGGTGAACTCAACCCTGTTGGGTGATATCTGCGCCAGATCAAGCGCAAGTCCCCGCCCCATGAGATTATTATGGTTTACAAATCCCCGCGGGTATATCCAGGCCTCCATGGTTACCTGTCTTCTCAGGTCAAGCGCAGGGGCCGGGGTGATCTCGATAAAATCGTCAAGTCCGCTAAATCCCACGGCCCTGCCACTGCATTCCTTTCGGCCTTTCTTAATTTCAGGCCTGCCCATCAGCACTGCCTGATGACCATACTGCGACCTGTCCGGCGTGGTCACCAGGTCGAAAAGTACTCCCTGGTCCATCCAGTCCCATATAAATCCCCCCTGCAGCCTTGGATTGCTGTAAATTACCTCCCAGTATTCGTCGAAGTGGCCAAGGGCGTTACCCATTGCGTGTGAGTATTCCCCCATTATTACCGGTCGCTGAGTGGTATCGCCAATTGCTGCCAGGTAGGCAGGGTGGGGGTACCTTGTTCCCAGGATATCGGCAAAGGGCGCGTCGCCATTAGGGTGGTTGGACTGGTGCATTATGAACCGGGTGGGGTCAAGTTCACGCGCTCTTGCAGCCATTTCCCAGTGAGCCGGTGCAAGTCCGCATTCATTTCCAGTGCTCCATATTATCACACTCGGGTGGTTGCGGTCTCTTATCACGAACTTCTCCATACGGTCTACCATGGCTTTTTCCCAGCCCGGCACGTTTGGCAGCCAGCTTTCACCCTGGTGGCATTCAACGTTTACCTCGTCGCATACGTAGAACCCGTATTTGTCCGTTAGCCTGTAAAATGCAGGTGTGTTCGGGTAGTGTGCCGTGCGGATTGCGTTAATATTGAGTTTTTTCATTAACTTCAGCTCCTCCTCAACTACCTTCATGTTCATGGTTCTCCCCTTGTAAGGGCTGTGCTCATGCCTGTTAACACCCTTTAGCTTTACCGGAATTCCGTTTACATGCAGAACACCGTCAATTATATCGACCTGCCTGAAGCCAACCTTGTGCTGAAGTATTTCAAGAGTATTGCCCCCGGCATCTTCGAGCTTCAGTAACAGTGTATACAGGTTGGGCTTTTCGGCCGACCATTTTCGCGGACTGCCTATGCTCTCTGAAAGAACCAGCCGGCTGGTTTCTCCTGCTCCGAGCGTGCCTTCACGACTTGAAAACCTTGTTACCATTTGATCTTCGTCATCGTATAACTCAGCTCTCAGGGTCAGGTTGCGCGCATCTTCGACGCAGTAATTAACCAGTTCGGCCTCAATGTTCAGCTCAGCATTACTGAAGTTGTCGTCAAACGGGGTGGTAATAAAGAAATCCCTTACATGCACCCGGGGAGCCGACCACAGATATACGCTCCGGTATATTCCGTGGAATTTCCACATATCCTGGTTCTCCAGGTATGTGCCATCGGCCCATCTAAGCACCCGCAATGCAACCGTATTGGTTCCTGACTGCAACCCTTCTGTTATATCAAATATTGCCGAAGTCATTGCCCCCTTGTTAGATCCGGTATATTCTCCGTTTATCCAAAGCTGGAAAAATGTCTTTACCCCTTCAAAATTGATGAACACCCTTCGCCCGTCCCAGTGCTCAGGCAGTTCAAATGTACGGATGTAAGACCCGGTCGGGTTGAATTCCAGCGGCACGTTCGGAGGATCATAGGGACTGAACTCGAGGGGGATGTTCCTGTAAAGGTTGTACCCGTATCCCTGCATTTGCCAGGTGCCCGGTACCGTAATATCGTCCCAACCGCTATGATCGAAGTCCGTTCTATAGAAACCACCCGGGGCATCAAACGGACTTTTGTCCCATCTGAATTTCCAGGTGCCATCGAGCGATCTGTAATAGGGGGACCTTTGCCATTCGCCGCTCAGGGCATCTTCGTCATTGTCAAATACCACCATTGGAACATGCGCGGGTTCCTGGTTACTTCCCACAAATGAGGGATTCATGATATACCTGTGGAGGTCATTGTAATCTGCATTTTGACTGTTACCTGTAATTGTGCAAACAATTAAAAGGCAGAAGATTAGCGAATTGCGCATAATAATTAGCCGGGAGGGTGAGGAATTCATAGCGACAGGGTTTATAAGTGTAATATTTACAATTATAAGTAAAAAATCGGAACTGACGTTAAATTTTTGATAAATTTCAGGAGTTAACCGCGCAGCAGGATTCAATTATCAGATGCGACATTCATCGGAATTGAAACACTGGGTATAACCTGCCTGTTAAATCTGAAAAGCAAATTATCAGTCAGATAAGACTTCTTTTTACCCATAACAGGTTTGAAAAAGGCCTGATTGATATCTGACCAATGTACAGTCAATGACAGACATTTTGACTTAATACCTGTTTGGCCCTGATTTTGCTGATTTAAAATTAATTGTTCTGTTCCCGTCATTCAGGGAGCTTGAAGCAGACCCCGGTCACATAATATTGCCGGGATTGTCAATTCAAAAAAATTAATCCCGTATTGATTATGAAGTACAAAGATTACTACCAGATACTGGGTGTTTCAAAAAGTGCTTCGCCTGATGAAATAAAAAAAGCCTACAGGAAGCTCGCTCTTAAATATCATCCCGACAAAAACCCGGGCGACAAGACTGCTGAGGAAAAGTTTAAAGAGATCAGTGAGGCATGGGAAGTACTGAGAGATTCCGAAAAGAGAAAAAAATATGACAAGCTTGGTGCTGACTGGAAGCAATATGAGAAAGCAGGTGCCGGGCAGGCCGGTGGTTTTGACTGGTCAGGGTTTGGCGGTGCCGGTGGTGGACGTTCCTACAGGTTTGATACAGGATTTGAGGATATGGGTGATGTCTTTTTCGGGGGAGGTGACTTTTCCGATTTTTTCAAGGCTTTCTTCGGTGATATGGGTGGTACAACCCAGAGGAGAACGCGGGCATCATCAGAAGTAAGAGGGCAGGATCTTCGTACCGAAATGGAAATTACACTCCACGAGGCTTATCACGGCACATCCAGAATACTGAAGCTTAACGGAGAAAAATTGAGGGTACGTACAAAGCCCGGGGCTTATGACGGACAGGAGCTCAGGATACGCGGCAAAGGAGATGCAACCGTTTCAGGAGGGCGTCGCGGAGATATTTACATAACCATAAGAATAAAACCCGATGATAATTACCGGGTTGAAGGCAAAAACCTGATAACCGGGGTGCCTGTGGACCTTTATACTGCTATTCTGGGTGGGAAAATACAGGTTGAAACTCCTGGCGGAAAGGTTAGCCTTACTGTGCCCAAAGGTTCGCAACCAGGGTCTGTACTTAGGTTAAAAGGCAAGGGCATGCCCGGTTACAGCGGTGATACCCCCGGCGACCTTCTGGTCAGGATAAAGGTATTGTTACCTGGTGATTTAAGCGATGAAGAGATCAGGCTATTCGGGAAACTCAGGGATATTCACCGGGCAAGGAGTTGAGGCGGTTATGCAGGTTTTTTGCTGCCGGTAACAGAATTTTATATATTGCATGTTGGGATATTTAAATTAATACAGTTATGATTGTTACACTTGTATATGTAAAAGTAAAAAAGGAGTATGTTGACCAGTTTATCGTTGCAACCGAAGCGAACCATCGCGGGTCTGTTCGCGAACCGGGGAATCTCCGGTTTGACATCCTGAGGCAATCAGGCGACCCCTGCAGCTTCGTTCTCTATGAGGCCTACCAGAGTGAAGAAGCGGCAGCCGCGCACAAACAAACACCTCATTATGTTGAGTGGCGCAATGTTGTCGAACCCTGGATGGCAGAACCGAGAAGGGGGGTGCCTTACGATATCCTGCAACCTGAAGACCCGTCACGATGGTAGGAGAGTTTAAATTTGCATCTGTCCCGTCAATACGGTTCGGATCCGGTGTTTTTTCCAGTGCCGCCGGGTTGGTTCACAATTATGGCAGATCTCTTCTCCTGGTCACAGGAAGTCACTCCTTCACATCAGGGGAGGCCGGCCGTAGTTTTATAAAGGAGCTGAATAAGTCAGGGGTAAATATTGACATAGTCAATGTTGACGGAGAACCTCATGCAGGGTTTATTGACAGCATTGTTGCCTCTCTTCGCGGCTCTTCCATTGATTTGGTGATGGCTGCAGGAGGGGGCAGCGTTCTGGATGCGGGTAAGGCACTTGCCGCAATGCTTACTGTGAGCGGAAAAACATGGGAATACCTGGAAGGCAACCCCGGGATGAAACCTCATCCCGGTACAAGGCTGCCCCTTATTGCCGTACCAACTACCGCAGGTACCGGAAGCGAAGCTACGAAAAACGCGGTGCTTACCACCCCTGGTGAGCCGCGTTATAAAAGGTCACTGCGGCATGAAAATTTTGTTCCCGATATTGCAATTGTTGACCCGTTACTTGCAAAAGGGTGCCCTCCTGCCGTTACCGCTGCAAGCGGACTGGATGCCATAACCCAGCTTCTCGAAGCGTTTGTTTCAACCGGGGCCTCACCGCTTACCGATGCCCTGGCAGAAAGCGGGTTGCAAAAGGCATTCGGAAGTATCATCCGGGCGGTTGATAACGGAAATGATACCGGGGCCCGCTCGGGCATGGCCTATGCAGCATTGCTTTCGGGAATAGTACTGGCCAGTGCCGGGTTAGGTGCCGTTCATGGATATGCATCAGTGCTGGGCGGGTATTATGATATACCTCACGGGGTAATATGCGGGACACTTCTGGGTTCGGTAACCAGGGCCAATATTCAAAAATTAAGGAGGTCCGGAAGTGGAGACGAATATCTTGAAAAGTATTCGGCAGCAGGCAGGTTGATGTGTGCAGAAAAAGATAAAGATAAGGACTATTATCTTGATCACCTTGCCGATGAACTTGACCGGCTTATTGAAGCACTTGAATTGCCCCGCCTGGGCAGCTACGGGATTAAGCCTTCAGATGTCCCTGTGCTTGCTGCCGGAACCGGCATCAAGAACAATCCGGTCCAGCTCGGAAGGAGCGATCTTGAAGAAATACTGCATACCAGAATATAAAAACAGCCCGTGGTGTTACCCTGCCTTTGTCAGTCCAGGTTTTTATTATGCAGGGATTTGCGTTAGCAGGTAATTAACCTTAAACAGCTGCAGCCACAAAGGAACCTACTCGCGCCTGTAGCTTCTTGTTTCGCCGTAGTATATTCTGTTTCCGGATGGAGGCGGACCAAGGAGCCTTTCTATCAGGTATGTGGCAGCCGAAAGCATAATGCTGAAAAGTATTGCTTTCCAGAAGGACTCTACAAAAAAACCGCGTATCCAGGCTCCGGCCATCCATATCATCAGTCCGTTAATCACCAGCAGGAACAACCCGAAGGTAAATATGGTAACCGGTATTGTCAGGACAATAAGGACAGGCTTCACTATCAGGTTAAGGATGGCAAGCACCAGCGCCACCCACAATGCAGTGGTGAAAGAAACAACCTCTACTCCGGGAACAAGCCATGCAATTCCCATTATTGCCAGTGCTATAAGAATGAATTTGGTGATTGTACGCATAATAATTGTTTGTTAAATATAAACCAATATCAAAGATATATATTTCCGGCATGGCACACAATCAGAAACCATGTTTTACCTTTTGGTTTCCCGGTGCAGGGGTCGGTAAAAAACATTAACTTTGAAAATTTCAAATATTTATCACAGATTGAACAATTAGCTATGGAAACCAGGCATATACAGAGAATAGCCACAGATCTTGAACTGAAAGAACCGCAGGTCAGGAATACCATTAAGCTGCTTTCGGAAGGTGCGACGATACCGTTTATAAGCAGGTACCGCAAGGAACTTACAGGTAGTCTCGATGAAGTGAAAATTACAGAAATAAGGGATATTTCCAATAAGCTGGCTGAGCTTGACAAACGACGCGGGGCGATAATAAAATCGATAGATGACCAGGACATGCTGTCACCAGGGCTCAGGCAGCAACTGGAGGAAGCACAGAGTATGACGGAGCTGGAAGATCTCTACCTGCCATACAAGCCTAAGCGCAGGACAAGGGCATCGGTAGCCAGGGAGCGTGGACTTGAGCCGCTGGCACAGATAATGATGAAGCAGCGTGAAAACGATATTGAGAGTACAGCGATTAAATTTCTTTCAGATGAGGTACCCGGTGTGGAAGATGCACTAAAGGGAGCAAGGGACATCATTGCTGAATGGATAAATGAGGACCATGAGGCGCGCAGCCGGGTCAGAGGGCTTTTTGAGCGGGAAGCTGTCATTACCTCCAGGATTGCAAAAAACAAGGAGGAAGAAGGGGCTAAGTACCGCGATTATTTTGAGTTTGATGAAAGACTCGTGCGCTGCCCGTCTCACCGGATCCTTGCCATGAGGAGGGGCGAAGATGAGGGGGTACTAAAAATTTCTATTGAGCCGCCTGCTGAGAGAGCTCTCGATATTCTCGAGCGTATGTTCGTAAAAGGTAATAATGCATCTTCAAAGCAGGTTGAGGAGGCGGTGAATGATAGCTACAGCAGGCTGCTCAGGCCATCAATCGAGAACGAGTTCAGGACAATCTCAAAAGAGAAAGCAGATACCGGCGCCATTTCTGTTTTTGCTGAAAATTTAAGGCAACTGTTACTGGCTCCGCCACTTGGACAAAAACGGATACTTGCAATTGATCCGGGCTACCGTACCGGATGCAAGGTTGTATGCCTTGATGAACAGGGTAACCTGCTGCACAATGAGACAATATATCCCCATCCGCCACAAAGCGAGGGCAGGATGGCTGCAAAAAAGATTGCTTCGCTTGTTAACCAGTACAAGATTGAGGCAATATCGATAGGTAACGGTACTGCATCGCGCGAAACAGAAAACTTCATCAGGAAAGTTAAATTTGACAGGGATGTCAATGTCTTTATGGTCAATGAAAGCGGGGCCTCTGTTTATTCAGCATCACAAATTGCAAGAGAAGAGTTTCCTGATTATGACGTTACTGTACGCGGAGCCGTATCAATTGGCCGCAGGCTTTCTGATCCGCTTGCCGAACTGGTAAAGATAGACCCTAAGTCTATTGGCGTGGGTCAGTATCAGCACGATGTGGATCAGGGCAGGCTAAAGGAGAGCCTTGACCAGGTTGTTGAGAGTTGTGTAAACCAGGTGGGTGTCAACCTCAACACTGCAAGCAGGCACCTCCTGACATATGTGTCAGGACTTGGGCCTCAACTGGCAAAGAACATTGTTGAATACAGAAGGGAGAATGGTCCTTTTTTATCACGGGATGATCTTAAGAATGTCGCCAGGCTGGGAAACAAGGCATATGAGCAATGTGCAGGGTTTCTCCGTATACCGGGTGCTGTTAATCCACTTGACAACTCGGCTGTTCATCCGGAATCCTATAATATAGTCGAGCGGATGGCAGAAGATATGGGCGCTGCCATTGAAGACCTGATAAAGAAAGAGGAGTTGAGGGAAAGGCTGGATCTGAAAAATTATATTACTGATACCACCGGGCTACCCACATTAACAGATATTATGGCTGAGCTGGCAAAGCCCGGCAGGGACCCCCGCAGTAAGATTGAGGTTTTCGAGTTTTCGCCTGATGTATTTAGTATAGGCGATCTGAAGCCGGGTATGGTGCTTCCCGGGATAGTAACCAATATTACCAATTTTGGTGTTTTTGTAGATGTTGGTGTGAAACAGGACGGACTTGTGCATATATCACAGATGGCTGACAGGTATGTTGCAAACCCAAGCGAGATAGTAAACCTGCACCAGGCGGTAAAGGTGAAGGTTCTGGAAGTGGATGAGTCCCGGAAGCGTATCCAGCTATCAATGAAAGGCATAAGATAAACTGCAGGCAGTTCTGTCTGCCTGACGAAGGGTGATGCAGCTTTCATTACCGGGTTGTTTTCCTTATATTGCAATAACTATTATTCTTCCATTTTAAAGGTTCTTATTATGCATAAAACAATTGCTTTTAATACTGCAATCATAGCAGTATTTGCATTTTTATTCCCAACCTGGTCGGTTACCCAGTGGAAACCGGCAGGGGAAAGAATTATGACCCCCTGGGCAGACGAAATATCGCCGGATAAAGTATGGGATGCGTATCCGCGTCCACTGGTTGAAAGAGAGGCCTGGAAGAATCTGAACGGGCTTTGGGATTATTCCATAAGTTCCCGTCTGGCACCGAAACCTAAAGGCCATGACGGTAAAATCCTTGTGCCTTTTCCAGTTGAATCTGCTCTTTCAGGAGTTAAGATGCCCGTCGGAGAAGATAAAGTGGTGTGGTACCACCGTACTTTTACCGTACCTCCTGAGTGGAAAGGTGATGACATTATTCTGCATTTCGGTGCGGTGGATTGGAAAACAGAAGTTTGGGTAAATGACATCAAAATTGGAACTCATACAGGAGGCTATACCCCTTTCTGGTTTAATATAACCCCTTTTCTGGAGCAGGGCAGGGCGCAGGAGCTCACAGTAAGGGTTTGGGATCCGGGTGACAGTTCCTACCAGCCCCGTGGAAAGCAGGTTTCCGAACCCGGAGGTATATGGTATACTTCAGTAACAGGAATTTGGCAGACAGTCTGGCTTGAGCCGGTTCCATCCAATCACCTCACCAATATCAAAACAACACCAGATATAGATAATAATCTCGTGACCATAGAGGCCAAAAGCAGCAAAGCCGCCCCCGGAGATTATTTTGAAGTCAATATCAGCGGGAACGGAACAATGGTAGCAACCGGCAAGGCTTCGGTTACCGAGGTGCTGGATATACACATAGACTCGCCCGAACTATGGTCGCCCGAACACCCTTTCATTTATGATATGGAATTGATACTTTTCAGTGGGGGCAAAGAGACAGACCGGGTAAAAAGCTATTTTGCAATGCGTAAAATATCTACTGCAAGAGACGAATACGGAATAATGAGGTTGCAGCTGAATAACGAAAACTATTTCCCCATGGGTACCCTTGACCAGGGATGGTGGCCTGACGGGCTTTATACTGCCCCCTCAGATGAAGCCTTGCTGTTTGACATACAAGCAACAAAGGACATGGGGTTTAATATGATACGTAAGCATGTTAAGGTTGAACCTGCCCGTTGGTATATGCATTGCGACCGGGTAGGAATACTTGTCTGGCAGGATATGCCAAGCGGCGATGAAACGCCGGTATGGCAGATGCGGCAGTTTTTTGACGGAACTGAACTGGAGCGAAGCCCCGAATCCGAGGCTAATTTCCGGAAAGAGTGGCAAGCCGTGATCGATATGTTGTACTCTCATCCTTCAGTCGTTACCTGGATTCCTTTTAATGAGGGCTGGGGACAGTTCAAAACCGAAGAGATAACAGATTGGACAGGACAATATGATCCAGGAAGGCTTGTGCTGCCGGCCAGCGGAGGGAATCATTTCCAGACCGGAGATATTCTTGGTATCCATAATTATCCTCAACCAAGGTTGTATCTCTATGATGCTGCAAGACCCACAGTGCTGAGTGAGTTTGGAGGTATTGGCCTTGCTTTGGAAGGGCATCTGTGGGAACCTGACAGGAACTGGGGGTATATACAGTTTAGCTCTTCTGAGGAAGTTACTGCACAATACCTTGAATATGCCGAAAAATTGATCAGGCTTATCGGCGCAGGAATTTCCGGGGCAGTTTATACCCAGACCACTGATGTTGAGGTGGAGGTAAACGGACTCCTGACATATGACCGAAGACGTTTCAAGATGGATATTGAGAAGATAAGGGAGGCGAACAACAGGATCAGGAGAAGCCTGGAAGACCAAGATTGATTTAATTGCTTAAATTGCTGGTTTTCAAATTGCCTGTTTATTATTAAAACCGCTGTTGTTTTTGGCGGATGATATTTATAATTTTATGCGGTTTTTCATCCGTGCAAATCAGGTTAATCAATTTAATATTCAACGAATTATATTTTGCACCTAATGCATATTCAGTTTTTCAAACGCATGAATGTCACATCTGATCATTTTTGCAAAAAGTTAATCAAATTGCATGTGAGATCGACGAAGTCAAACCCATATGCTTTTTTAGAAGTCAAACCCCTATGCTTTTTTTACAGAATAAATAAATAATATATAATTGCTGCACAAAGATAAAATTCATTGATTATAGCATGTTACCAGAAAATATAAAGTTACCTGAAGAGGTTTCCGGCCTCCTCAAAAGCTGCAGAAGTTGTACCCCTTTTAACACTACAGCGGAGCTTGCAGAAGCATCACTGGGCGGAAGTAAGAACAATAGCTTCGAGGTTAGCTATAAGATAGAAGGCAAGGGCAAATATGTCGAAGCTGTAGTTCACAGGGTTGCCAACGGGATTTCTGTAAATTACACCGAGGTTTACATGAGACGCAGGGATCCCGATACACTTGTCGTGGCTGATAACAAGCCGAGTGATAAGGAAAAGTTTTCCGACAGGTACGGGAAGGAATTCGGTCCTTTGCGGGATCAAACCCTGGAGTGGATGAGGGGGCAGGACCTTGGTTATTTTATATTCCAGATAGGACCGGCCGAATTCGGCTATTATGGGATAGCCATTGCACCTGCAAACGCGGCTTTTTTCTGCATGGGATTGTCGCTGTTACAGAAAATTGTCAATACCGGCGAGATGACCGAAGAAATATCGGTCAAATCGGTTGTATATGTTGCGCCCACCTTCAGGCATACCCATTTTGAAGGGAAGCAGGTGGTGGTGCACAACCGGACTGATGAGGTATATGAGATTTTTTCCTATAATCTGTACCCGGGTCCAAGTGCAAAAAAAGGCATCTATGGAGTGCTTCTTTCCATTGGCGAATTTGAGGGCTGGTCTGCACCTCACTGTTCCGCGGTCCAGTCGGTCAGTCCATATGACAATATTACAACATTCATGCATGAGGGCGCCAGCGGTGGGGGTAAGAGTGAGATGCTACAGCTTATAGTAAGGGAGCCGGAAGGGTCGGTATTGATTGGCCAGAATACCCTTACGGGTGAAAAGAGGTCAACGGCTATACCCCAGTTCTGCAAGGTCAACCCGGTATGTGACGACATGGGCATTGTCCATCCTTCATATGAAACGGGTGGTATGAGGCTGCGCATAATGGATGCAGAGCACGGGTGGTTTATAAGAACAGATAATATTACGGAATACGGTTGTGAACCCCAGATTGAAAAACTCACCATTAATGCAACCGAACCTCTTTTGTTTCTGAATATCCGTACTAATCCCGGAGGAACAGCGCTTATATGGAACCATACCGAGGATGAACCGGGCAAACCCTGCCCTAATCCCCGTGTTGTTGTGCCAAGGCATATCTTCCCCGGGGTAGTCAGCAAGCCTGTGTCAGTCGATGTCAGGAGCTTCGGCGTACGCACCCCGCCCTGCTCAGCTGAAAATCCTACTTACGGGATCATTGGTTTGTTCCATATTCTACCGCCTGCACTGGCATGGTTATGGAGGCTGGTATCACCCAGGGGACACGCAAACCCCAGTATAGTCGATTCAGACAAGATGGGCAGCGAAGGGGTCGGGTCATACTGGCCTTTTGCTACCGGCCTGAAGGTAACACATGCAAACCTTATGCTCGATCAGATTGTAAATAATACTGTTACACAGTATGTACTTGCACCCAATCAGTATATCGGTGTATGGAAGGTGGGATTCAAGCCACAGCTGCTCATGCGTGAGTACCTTACCAGGAGGGGCAATGCCAAGTTCCGCTCAGAGCAATATCAACCGGCCCGGTGCCCGCTTCTGGGTTACGAGCTGAATTACCTTACCATAGAGGGCTCAAAGATTCCTTCACGCTTTTTAAAGGTTTACAGGCAGGAGGCAGTCGGCTTTGAGGGGTATGATAAGGGGGCCGAGATACTTGTTTCCTTTTTCCGGGAACAGCTTCCGCAATACCTGGTTCCCGGATTATCCGGCCTCGGGCGCAAAATTATTGAGGCCTGTCTCAGCAACGGCAGTGTTGAGGAATATAACCAGCTATTAGGACGATAATAATAATTGCCATTTGATATCCGGATTAAAGAATGATCAACCAAATAAAATAAATATGCAAACCCGTTCATCAGCATTAGCAACAATCATTATGTTAACAGCTCTTTCCATGTTTTCAGGTTCATGCAAGCAGCAGGAACCCCGGCCACCGGTCGCCGAAAAGATCCCATACGAGATAACAACCCACGGACATACCAGGATTGACGATTATTACTGGCTTCGTGAACGGGAAAATCCCGCAGTAATAGAATATCTTGAAGCCGAAAACGAATATACCGGGGCAATGCTCAGGCATACCGAAGGTCTCCAGGAGAGGCTGTACGATGAGATAATAGGAAGGATTAAACAGACCGACGAATCAGTACCTTACTTTGATAACGGGTACTATTATTATACCCGTTATGAAGAGGGGCAGGAATTCCCTGTATATTGCCGCAGGAAGGGAGACCTTGATGCTCCTGAAGAAATTATGCTCAATGTTAATGATATGGCCGGGGGGCACGGGTTTTTTCAGGTTACCGGCCTCAGAGTCAGTCCCGACAACAGTATCTTGGCTTTCGGTGTTGATACGGTAGGGCGCCGCAGGTACACCCTTCAGTTCAAGAATCTTGAAACCGGTGAGCTGCTGTCTGATAAGATACCCGAAACTAACGGGTATGTGGCCTGGGGTAATGATAGCCGGACATTTTTCTATACCACACAAAATGAAGTTACACTTCGTGCCGAAAATGTCTACAGGCATTCATTAGGCGATGTTACCGGCAATTCTGATCTTGTTTATTATGAGGAGGATGAAACCTACAGGGTTGCTGTTTTTACCACCAAGTCGAAAGAGTATATTATGATAGTATCTTCAAGCACACTTTCGACAGAGTACAGGTTTGTAAGAGCCGATGACCCTGCTGCCGAATTCAGGGTTTTTCATCCCAGGGAAAGAGAAATGCGTTACAGCGTAGATCACCATGGCGACAAGTTCTATATACTTACCAACTGGCAGGCTGAGAATTTCAGGCTTATGGAAACACCTGCCCACCGTACCGGCAGGGAAAGCTGGCGGGAGCTTGTAGGACACCGTGATGATGTTCTGCTTAGCGGCATTGAGATATTCAATGATCATCTGGTATTATCGGAAAGGAAGAATGGCCTGCGCCAGATATATATATATAGATGGGAGGACATGTCCGGACACTATCTTGAGTTTCCCGAGGAGGTTTACACCGCAGCGGTTTCAGTTAATCCCGACTTTGACAGCGATAATCTGCGGTATACCTACAGCTCCCTCACAACCCCAAACTCGGTGTTTGAATACAACATGCAAACCGGTGAACAGGTGCTGCTCAAGCAGGATGAGGTTTTAGGTGACTTTGACCCGGACAATTACCAGGCCCGCAGGTTATATGCAACTGCAGGTGACGGCACAAAAATTCCTGTATCCCTTGTTTACAGGAAAGGGGTGGAAAGAGACGGCACAAACCCGTTGTTGCTGTATGCGTATGGATCCTATGGTTCAAGTACTGATCCACGGTTCAGTTCTGTAAGGCTGAGCCTTATTGACCGCGGGTTTATATATGCAATAGCCCACGTGAGGGGAGGACAGGAGATGGGGCGTTACTGGTACGAAGAGGGCAAATTGCTGAACAAAAAGAACACTTTTACCGATTTCAACGATTGTGCACAGTTCCTCATCGACCAGAATTACACGAATGAAAATATGCTTTTTGCACAGGGAGGAAGTGCTGGCGGACTGCTTATCGGTGCTGTGATCAATATGCAGCCCGACCTCTACCGTGGGGTTATTGCCGCAGTTCCTTTCGTAGATATTGTTACCACCATGCTTGATGACAGCATCCCGCTTACAACATCCGAGTATGATGAGTGGGGTAATCCCAATGACGAAGAGTATTATTATTATATGCTCTCATATTCACCCTATGACCAGGTAGAACGCCAGGAATACCCGGCAATGCTGGTTACTACTGGACTGCATGACTCCCAGGTACAGTACTGGGAACCTGCAAAATGGGTTGCAAAGCTTCGCGATTACAAGACATGTGATAACCCGCTGTTGTTTCATACCAACATGGAAGCAGGGCATGGCGGTGCAGCAGGCCGCTACCGCCGGTACAGGGAGATTGCCATGGAATACGCATTCCTTATTGATCTGGCCGGCATTGAATAAACTCTGTTTAGACAATGCACTGCCTGCCACTTGCCGGCTGGCAGTTTTGACTGTACACGGCTAAAAGTATGCTGTTGGTAACTTTTGTCGTGATATGAACGCTTAGTGTACGCGAGCGTACACTTTCAGCCATGTTCTGAAAGAGAATTCTTCGGTTTATTTACGGCCATATTTTCCAACAGGCACAAAAACAAATACATACACTGTTTGGCACGACTTTGGTTAATCCTTAAGTAAACTAACACTAACTAAATAAGGAGGAACCAAAAAATGAAAAAAGCAACTATTTTAATTGTGATAGGAATTATTTGTATCACTTCCATGGCAAAAGCCGGAGTACCCGATTACATCATTTCCGGCGAAGAAGTAAACTATTACGAAAAGGTAAGGTACGGAGTTACCGCCAGCCTGGTAGGAATTAATGAAGACGGAAGGTCAAGGTATCAGGCTCAGGACATTGTATCATTCAGAAAAGACGGCCGGATCTACGCGAGGATGCCTGTTATATCTAACAATAAACCAACCGGGCGCCATAGCTTTATGGAGCTTAAAGGATACCGTAACGGACTTTATGTTTATAAACACGAAGATTACAAAGGTGCCGGACTTCCTGCAGAAATATCCTACCTGGTATACAATAAGAGTGGTGAGTATGTGGTAACCTTCACCAGGCAGAACGAACAGTCGCTTAAGCAGTTTTTCTGGGGGCCGGTTGAAACCCTCGCTGCAAAATAGGCCAGCATAAGTCTAAAGAAAACAGAGGCATGACGGGCAACCGCAGCCTCTTTTTTTTAAAACAGGTTGGAAAGGAGTATGCTCCGTTCCAACCTGTTTGTTATGCCCGGAAGCATCAGTCACTGAGATTTTCAAAACCCTGATGCTCCGGATAACCATACCTTTAATCAGAATGGCAGGAGATCATCGTCGGAGGGTGGGGGAATATCATCAACCGGCGGTGCTTCCTCACCTCCCGCGAATGTTGGTCTTTCAATCCTCCAGGCCTTTACATCGGTGTACCATCTCTCGTTGTATTCTCTTGATTCAATGTTCACGTTTACCATGACCTTGTCGCCGCTGGCAAGCTTTTCAGCCTCGGCTGCCCTGTCGCCCCATGCGCTGATACATATTTTCCTGGGGTAGTCGCCTGGTGTCTCAATTACAAAATCCTGCCTGACCCAGGGGCCATTTTTACCTGTACCGCTTTGTTTGGGTAGTACTTGCAGGACTGTTCCTTCAAGTGCTAAACTCATTTTACTCAGAAACTATTTCAAGCAGTTCAACTTCAAAGATTAGTGTCATGTAAGGCTCAATAGGACCACCCTGCCTGGGATTTGCGCCATATGCCAGATCCTGTGGGATATATATTCTCCACCTTGAACCCACCGGCATAAGCTGAAGAGCTTCAGTCCATCCGGGAATAACACGGTCAAGCTGGAACTGTGCCGGCTCGCCCCTTGAGTATGAGCTGTCAAACTCTGTTCCGTCAATCAGGGTTCCCCTGTAATGCACAACAACTTCATCATCTGATGAGGGACGCGGTCCTTCACCCATTTCTATAACTTCATACTGAATACCTGAATCGGTGGTGGTAATATCTTCCCTGAGCATATTTTCAGCCAGGAAATTTTCCCCCTCTTCGAGGTTTTCTCCGAACTGCAGTTTAGCAAAATAATCATTCAGCAGCATATTGGCCTCGTCAGGATTGAACATGGTGCTTTCGCCTTCCAGCAGCTCTTCTATCGCAAGAGCAATCGCTTTGGGATTGATGTCCTCAAGTCCGCTCATAACAAGGCTTGACCCGAAAGTCACTCCTATTGCATAACTGATAGTGTCGGCTTCCGTTTTCAGATCTGACCGGTTAATACTGCTTTGTCCGCATGAATTGAATATAACGGCAAGTGTTAGTAGTGAGGTTAAAAAAAATCTTGATTTCATGTTGTTTTTGTTATAGTTAGAAATTTATTTATTTGTCACACCATACGCTTATTGCAAGTGTTGTTGACTATAATAATATTAGTTATGGAAAAGCACGAAAGTAAAGGAAAATATTAAGAATACAGAATAATAACCAAGAATTGTATAATAAGGGACTTATTGAAAAGGTTTGAATGCCAACAACATTTGTCTTTTGCCCGGCGGGCCGGGTATGCGTTCAACCTTTAGCCCTGCTGCCTGCAAATTTCTTCGCACTTCACCTTTAGCTGAATAGGTGGTCAGTACAGCACCGGCATTCATTACTGCCGAAATTTTTGAAAAAATTTCTTTTGTCCAAATTTCAGGCTGTATGTCCGGTCCGAATGCATCAAAGTAAATAACATCGTAAGTCCCTTTTATATTGTGCCTGGCAATATCATCCTTAATTTTCTTTATTCTGAACCATGATGAGATGATTACCTCTTTTCCCCACGGGCATCCGTTTACATGCCTGAACAAAGGGTTTCCGGCACTTCCCGCGAGATACTTTTCATATTCCTGCCATTCTTCTTTATTAAGGGGACTGATCTCTATTGTGTGGTACAGGACCTTTTTTTTGTCTTTTTCTGCCGCAATACATGTTAGCCAGGCATTAAGACCGGTGCCGAACCCTATTTCAAAAACTGACAGGTTTCTTTTTGCTATCCGTTTTAGTCCGTTTTCAATGAATACATGCTCAGATTCAGCAATGGCCCCGTAAACTGAGTGATAATGTTCGTTAAGCTCAGGTATGAATATCGTCGGCGAACCATCGCGGGTTCTTTTTATTAACCTGCGCATTTTCCTGCTAATTGGCATATTTTTGTTCCGACATTTTTTCTATATGCCTTAAAGCGGCTTCCAGTATTGTGTCAATTCCATCTCTCTCGTCCCTTCCTGAAAGGCTTACATTTATGTCAGGGGGAATTCCATGCTCAACATTAAACCCGTTAGGAGCCAGTGTCATGGTTTTTGGTATCCTGAATCTCCACCCGTTATAAAGCTCATAATCATAAGGGGTGCCTCCTCCTCCACCTGTTTTATCGCCCATTATGGTAATATGAGGAAAGACAGACATGTAAAGCACGAAATCATTTGTGGCACTGTATACCCTCCTGTTGGTCAGCACGACTACATTACGGGTAAACTGGCTTTTGCCAAGAGGAACAACATAGTTTGGCTGTGGAGGTGTGAAATCGCTGTGCCCGGGTCCGGATTTGTACACTGTGTATGAAACAAGCCTTTTTCTGTCGGCAAACCTCCCTGTTATTATCTCCCCGCTGCTTCCGTATCCGCCGCTGTTGTTTCTGACATCGAATACAATTCCTTTCAGGCCTTGAAATTTCTCAATAACCTCATCAATATCTTTGTCGTTTATGCTCTCAGAGAAAGATCCGATGTAGACATAACCGATGGAATCTAAAATGGCCGTGAGAAAGGGGCCTTTGGTTTCAATGCCGTTTCGCAGGTAGTTATTTTCAATCAGGTCGGGACTGTAGTTTGCGGGATAGAGAGAATACCATTCAACATTCCTTGACCGGTCAAACCCCGAATACAGGTTTACGTGACCGTCACGCAATTCAAACAGCATTGACGACAGAACACCGAAAAGTTCTGAATCTGACATACCGTTTTGTATTTTGGGCCGATATTCATGATAGAGTGAATCCCAGTTTATATTCTTGTATTCAAAGAATGAGTAGTTCCTGTCGATTACCTCCCACATAAGCTCAAAATTGTTAACAGGTGTATTGTCTCCGTCTTTACCTATCAGGATCTTTTCACAGGAGACTGCGGCAGGAAAAGTAATAATCAATATTATGAGTAATCTGTACATAAGGTTCTTCTATAGGCTGAAAAACTTTTTAATTGTTATCCCGTGCAACGCCGATTTGAGCCGGTTTGAGTTCTTATGATCAAAGAACTCCCAGCTGTAACCTAATCTTACTGTATTGCCGTTGCTAAGCTTGCGTTCTATCTCCACATTCGTTCCGATACCTGTAAAACGGTTAATAGAAGATATTTCAATGCTTGAGAAAAAGCTCCTGATGTTTCCGGTATTATGGTTCAGAAACCCCTCCGGTTTAATATAGGAATAGGCAGGTCGTGTTATAAACGCTAAAACAGGCACATCAACAGTAACCAGGAGCATGTACCTTCCTGAACCTGCATCGATTTCCCGGGTCAGTTTGCCTCCAGCATTAATGGTGCTGTAGATATAATTGGTTTTGGCGCTGTTCATCAGGTTGTTGTGCTCGTAGAACCCAAATCTGGATACCATTATACCACCTGCAAATATCTTTGCCCTTTCACCAATGCTGCCTGCGTACCGCATATAGTTAATGTCTGCGCCGGCTTTGATGCTTTTCATCTTTGACCCATCAGGGCCGGGATAGATGGAAGGCCTTACCGTACCATGGCTGAAGCCTGCTTCAATATTGAACAGTATACTGTCTTTGTACAGATAATAACCGGCTTCTCCGGTAATATGGTGCCCGCCATAATATAGCGGCGATATCCCATAGTCCCTTAACCCCCCGTAAGTATAGCCGGCAGCTGTGCCAAGGAATTTTGCAGCCGGGCTATCTGTTTTTGCCTCCGTCAACAGGGGGAAGGCAATAAGTGTTAACAGGTAAAATATGTGTTTAGATTTTTTTCCCAATATCAGTCTGTATTATATCCCTCAAACGGCACCACGTATGCACTAATAAACGGACTGTCACCAGTGAATCGTACCCGGGGCGAAATCAAAAAGCAGAGTCAATATACATTGACCCTTAACGAGTCTGCCCGGGATGATTCCCGGGCAGTAAAATTAATAAAAGAAGATATAAAACAAACCATTACAGGTTGTCCCCGCCTAAAACATGACAGACAGGTACCTCAGTCTTTAATACATCTCACAGAGAACCATGAATCCTTGCCGGTTGTGTTCTGTATTGCCATTCGTCCGTTGCGGCTCATCAAAACCATTGACCATGCAGCGTCGTAATCTGTTTCGGTCATGGTCCAGAAAGTAGCACTCTCCCCGAGGCTGTAAAACTCAAGGTGCCCCGGCTGATACATTCCCGATCCGGGTGCCGAGAACCCTGAGCTGTTGGTAGCCCATTCATTCGGCTCTTCCCAGTGATCAGTTCCCGGCAGCTTCATCTTTCCTCCTGCGGCATATTCGCCACCCAGGTACTCCCTTATAAGCGCGTATTCACTTCTGGTTGGGAGCCTCCAGTCCGGGGGACAGGCATCCATGGCCATTTCCCATGTATACAGCCGGCCGTAAACATCGCCGTTTTCAGGATCGTTATCATAAAAGACAGATTTCCCGTCATCATAATTCAGGTTCTGAGCCATAATCGACTGGCCCGCGATGAGTGTTACCTTATATGTTTGGTCATCCCTCGGGTCGGTCATAGACCCGTAGTGATTTTCATATTCACTCACCTCAATAAATCCTTCATGCTTAATAGTGGTCTCACCGTATTCATTTCTCACAGTGAGAGACACCTCCCAGGCGCCAGGAATTTTGTATAGTACTTCCGGTGTTTCTTCATCAGAGTGCTCGGGGGTGCCGCCCTCAAAGTACCATTCGGCATTTACTTCATCTTCAGTGTTTTCGGTTGCAAATGTGAACTGAACGACATCCCAGATTTTAATCTGCTGTTCAGATGCTTCAATTTCTGCCACAGGGGGCAGGGGGGGTGTTTCTTCTTCATCACAACCGGTAATGCAAATAAGAAACAGAACAAGTAACAATGATTTTTTAAAAATTAAGACCAATTCTCGCATAATTCTGATATATTTTGGGTTAGACGTAAGAAACAATATTTTATGATAACACGCAGGTGCTGTTTACCGGCAATGACCAGGATATGCAGCAATTTCCAGAATTTTCATTCTGTTGTCCCTGCCTCCGGGTAACAATGGCTGTCGTACAAACTTTTATTTTATCAAAAAATCTGCCATATGTTGTAAAAATCACATAAAGAGATACTAAGGATTTTATGAAGGCCTTTCCAGCATCCCCCTGGTGTTCGTTATCGGACAGCCGGTGTACGGAATTAATGCATTATTACAGGTCCAAATCACTTAATCATGCAGTACAATTCTTTATCCAGAAGGAGATGATTACAAAGTATAAGCAGAAAAAGGCACCCGGACCGGTGCTGGATCGCTGCAAACCGCCATGACAGAATGTCCCGCCGGGTTTTATTATTACAGATATGTTTATAATTTTGTTTCTGTACAAATCAAAATTATTGTCGATGGAACAAAGGAAAGCATATATAATAATAGCCATACAATCGGCTGTCATAGGGATACTGATAATAATGCTTGTGATTTCAACAGTAAATACAGTCCGGGTTGGCGAACTTGAAGAGAAGGTTGAAGCCTCTGACAGGCTGATTAGCGAATGTATAAGAAGGAATGACAGTCTTTCGCTCCTGTTGCAGGAATTCAGGATAACGGGGGCAGCGCTCCCCTTTCTTGACAGCAGGCAGATTGAAGACCTGCAAAAGATGGGCCTTCCCGACCCGGTATCCAACCTGAGGGAAAACCTTGCTGCCGATCCCGGCATTATAGAATCCCGTGGTGTGCTGGGTGGTGCCATGGGGTTCTATTTTATGGACGGCATACACATACTCAATAAAAGATGGGTTTTTGCATATTTTGAAGACGGGCACCTGGCCGGAGCTATGCTGCTCAGGTACGAGATTCATGACGAGGGAGAGATAAGCTGGGAAGTTTTGGATGAGACCATATATTGAAGAACCTGATCCAGGCGTGATTGATAATGCTCAGGGGTTAGCTTGGCCTTGGGATCCTTACCTGTTCAACTACATGGCAGTCGCCTTCATTTGCCGGATAGGTTTCGGGAAACTCCTGCCTCGCCTCTTCAACCAGTGCTTCAACTGTTTTGTACCTGGATGAAAAGTGTCCGATTATCAACTTCCCCGGCCGGGCCTTTGCAGCCAGCATTCCGGCCTGTTTCGCAGTGGAGTGACCGGTTTCTGCCGCCCGGTCATGCATATTATGCAGATAGGTTGCTTCATGGTAAAGAATATCGGTACCGCTTATAAGAGGAAGTATCGCTTCAGAATATTTCGTATCGGTACAATAGGCCAGTGACCTCGGTTTAACTGGAGGCAGGGTGAGGACCCTGTTAGGGATTACTTCGCCTGTACCGGTTACAAAGTCACCTCCCTGTTTTATATTGATTATTTCCCTTACGGGGATGTCATAGAATTTCACCATCTCTTTCCTTATATTCAGTACAGGCGCTTTTTCCCTGAAAAGGAACCCGGTTGCTGGAACCCTGTGTTTAAGGGGTATGGTGTGTATTTCCAGTTTGTCATCTTCATATATCAGCTTGCTTCTGGCCGATCCTACAGGATGGAAAACAATATTGAACGGAAGCGGGTATTCATAGTAATACTTTCTGTGATCTTTCAATATCTTTTCCAGTACAGGGTGGGCATAAATATGAAGGTCGGTTTTCCTGCCCAGCAGGCTTAAGGTGCTTATAAGCCCGAACAGCCCGAAGGTATGGTCGCCGTGAATATGGGATATCAGGATGTGGTTTATTCTTCCGAAGCTTATCCTGTTTTTCCGGAGTTGTATCTGGGCGCCCTCCCCGCAGTCAACCAAAAAAAACCGCTCATGTACATTTACTACATGAGCGGCCGGAAATCTTTCTGAAGTGGGCACAGCCGAACTGCTTCCCAGTATTGTTAAGGTAAATGACACTTGCGGGTGCTGTCTTACGATAATATATACTTAGCTGCTGGCCTGCTCGGTTTCTATCAGCTTTGCCGCATCCTGCACAGACGGGGTGATATTGAGCACTGTATCAAGCTGTGAAATTGTGATCAGCCTTTTAACAGCATCATTCAACCCTGTAAGTACGAATACGCCTCCTGCATTTTTACAGAGCCGGTTGGCAACCAGTATTGCACTTAGCCCTGAGGAGTCACAGTACTTGCAGCTTCCAAGATCCATCACCACATTTTTTTCACCCTTGCCTGAAATCAGAACAAGCTCAGATTTCAGTGCAGGAGCGATGTGTGTATCGAGCTTTTCTTCAAGCACCTGAATCTTGGTGTAATTGTCAAACTTTTCAATATTGAATTCCATCCTCAAAATTTTTAATGGTGGTACTTCTCATTTACAAACACTCATCAGCTAAAATAATAATTATTATTCAGTCGGTAGTGAATAATGAGAAATAAAAACCAAAAATTTCTAATCTTTTGGCTAAAATAATCAAATATTTCAAAGTTAGGCACGCAGAACTATGAATTATTGGATCAGCTTACCCGCGCTCTCAGCTCTGCCCTGACTTTTCGTCACTGTCTGGTTCACCCTCTTCAGGCCCCTTTTCACCTGCCGGCTTTTCAGGGGTTGCTGGTTTTTCCTCTGATGCTGGATCATCCTTATCTTCGGTCTTTCCTTCAGCTTCGGCTTCAGGCTTTGCCTCAGCTTTGTCCTTTGCCCCGGTTTCGGGCTTCGCGTCAGCTTCAGGTTTACCGGTTGTTTCAGGTTCTGATCCGGCTTCAGCTTTCTCTTCGGGTGACTTCTTCTCCCCGGTATCCTGGACTGTTGCCGGTTCTTTCTTTGCAGATTCAGCAGCTGCTTTCTTTTTCTTGCCTGCAGCCTTTGATTCGCCTTCCATCTCCTCTTTCAATGATGCAAGCTCTGAAATGTCGCCCAGAGTTGTCCTCTCCAGGTTTGTTTTAAGCTTGCGCATTGTTTTCTGAGTGCTTGGCGCCTGCTTTGTCTTCCTGGTATCCTGATCGGATTTGCCGGAATCATCTTCCTTAACCCTTGTGTGAGAGAGAATGATGCGTTTGGCCGCTTTTGAGAACTCAATTACCTTGAATGGGAGTTTCTCATCCACTTTGGCTTTTGTTCCATCCTCCTTAGCGAGATGCTTTGTTGAAACAAACCCTTCCACACCATAGGGTAGTGCAACCAGCGCGCCTTTGTCAAATATATCGGTAATGGTTCCTTCATGCACTGAATCTACACTGAATACTGTTTCAAAAACATCCCACGGATTTTCTTCAAGCTGCTTGTGGCCCAGGCTCAGGCGGCGGTTCTGCTTGTCAATTTCGAGAACCACTATTTCTATCTCTTCACCAATGGAGGTAAATTCAGCCGGATGCTTGACCTTTTTGGTCCACGACAGGTCTGATATATGGATGAGTCCGTCAACACCTTCTTCTATCTCAACAAACACTCCGAAATTGGTGAAATTCCTCACTTTTGCAGAATGTTTCGACCCAACGGGGTATTTTTCCTCAACATTCTCCCACGGATCGGGCTTGAGCTGTTTGATACCCAGTGACATCTTTCTTTCTTCGCGGTCGAGTGTCAGGATATAGGCCTCAACCTCATCACCCACCTTCATAAATTCCTGGGCACTGCGCAGATGCTGAGACCATGACATTTCTGAAACATGGATGAGTCCCTCAACGCCCGGGGCTATCTCGACAAAGGCACCATAATCAGCCATAACAACAACCTTGCCTTTGACCTTGTCGCCGACTTTCAGGTTAGGATCAAGTGAATCCCAGGGATGCGGTGTAAGCTGCTTCATGCCAAGTGCAATTCTCTTCTTGGCATCGTCGAAATCAAGTATTACGACGTTAACCTTCTGGTCAAGCTCAACTATCTCCTCCGGATGGTTAACCCTGCCCCAGGACAGATCGGTTATGTGTATAAGTCCGTCCACACCACCAAGGTCTATGAATACACCATAGGATGTAATGTTCTTAACAGTACCCTCAAGTACCTGTCCTTTTTCAAGTTTGGCAATAATCTCTTTTTTCTGCTGTTCGAGTTCTTCTTCAATGAGCGCCTTGTGCGATACTACAACGTTCTTGAATTCATGGTTGATCTTGACAACCTTGAATTCCATCGTCTTACCTACATAAGCATCATAATCGCGAATAGGCTTGACATCAATCTGTGAACCGGGAAGGAATGCTTCAATACCGAATACGTCGACTATCATACCGCCTTTGGTACGGCATTTTATGTATCCCTTGATGATCTCATCATTATCGAGTGCTGCATTTACCCTGTCCCAGGACCTGAGTGCGCGGGCCTTTTTGTGTGAAAGGACCAGCTGCCCCTTCTTGTCTTCCTGGCTTTCTACATAAACCTCGACAGTGTCGCCCGGTTTAAGGTCAGGGTTGTAGCGGAACTCATTCATGCTGATAACGGCTTCTGACTTATAGCCGATATTGATCACTACTTCGCGCTTGTTCATAGATATAACGGTTCCGTCAACCACCTCATTTACATTTATGGTTGAGAGGGTCTTGTCGTACATCTCTTCGAACTTCGCCCTGTCTGTTTTTGAGTAATTGTCGGTGTCTTCCTCCAGGTTGTCCCAGTCAAAATCTTCTGAAACTGCCTTGGCTTCATCAGTCTCTACAGGCTGATCGGCCATGGTATCAACCATGGTAACTACTTCGCCCGGTTTGGTTTCTACCGTGCCTTCTTCAGGCTCTTCTATCATTCCGGCCACGGGAGGTTCTGGTTTGTCTTCCTTACCGGTGGTTTCTGCTGACTTTTCAGTTTCGGGTTCTTCTGCGGCAGTTATTTCAGCTGCGGGGTCCTCCGTTTTCCCGGATACTGCAGTGGGATCCTCTGATCCGGACTCTTCCTGTGTGCCCTGATCTCCTGCTTCAGTTAAAGGTTCTTCGGCTTTGGCCTTTTCTTCATTTTCAGCAGGCTTTTCTTCATTTGAAGTTTCTTTTGCTGATTGGCTTTCGCTTGTTCCGGTTGTGTTTTTAAGCTCCTCTTCAAGGGTGTGCTCTTTCTCTTTTTCTGTCATAGTATTAAAGCAAAAATTTAATAATTAATAAGTTAGACATTATTTATCGATTGTTTCGAGAGATGCAAAAGTAAGCAAAAATTGTTGAAAATAACCAACATAATAGGAAATTATTTGGCACGTATATTTTAGTTTGCACATCAAAATATTTAATTTAGCCCTTTAAATTAACGGTATGGCAACTATTGTATTTTTAAGAACATTAAAAATCAAGTAAAGATGAAAACCAAAAGATTACTTTTTATTCCTGCATTGTTTGCTGTATTTGCCTTTCTGCATTCATGTGCTGCTGATATCGAACCCGAATGGAGACCCCTTTTTAACGGCGAGAATCTTGACGGGTGGGATATCAAGTTTACCGGCTATGAGCTTAACTACAACTACAATAACACCTTCAGGGTTGAAGACGGACTTCTCTTGGCCTCGTATGACGAATGGGATGCATTCAACGGCGAGTTCGGGCATATCTTCTTCAATGAGTCTTTCTCGCATTACAAACTTAGAGTAGAATACCGTTTTGTAGGCGAACAGATTGACGGCGGTCCGGGCTGGGCATACAGGAACAATGGCATAATGTTCCATTCGCAAAGCGCCGCGAGCATGGAGCTAAACCAGGATTTTCCCAGGTCGATCGAGGCACAGCTTCTCGGAGGCGACGGTGAGAACGAAAGGCCAACGATGAACGTATGTACCCCGGAAACCCACATTATGATTGACGGGCAGTTACGTACTGAGCATTGCATCAATTCAACATCCAAAACATACCATGGCGACCGGTGGGTTACCGTTGAGCTTCATGTTTACGGCGATTCACTTATACACCATATCGTTGAGCAGGATACAGTATTCACATATCACAATCCGCAGTTGTCTGAAACGGGAGAACCACTAAAGAGCGGCTATATTGCTCTCCAGGCCGAAAGCCATCCGACCCAGTTCAGAAAGATTGAAATACTTGACCTGAGCGACCGGCACGAATAGGCCGCTGTCAGGTACTATGGAGTAAGTGCAGATAAACACACCGGCTGAAAATCAAATTCAGGGGTCCGGAGGCCGGTTTTGTTATTTAATTGTTTTAATTTTACTAACTATAGCTCAATAACATGAAGATTATTATGGTTGGTACCGGATATGTTGGTTTGGTATCGGGTACCTGTTTTAGCGAGACCGGCGTTGATGTTGTTTGTGTTGACGTCGACCGGCAGAAAATCGCACGACTTGAAAAAGGCGAGATGCCCATTTATGAGCCGGGCCTCGAAGATATGGTCGTGAGGAATATGGAGAAGGGGCGGCTCAGGTTTTCCTCCAGCCTCAAAGACAACCTTGAGGAGGCCGAAGCTGTTTTTATTGCGGTTGGGACACCCCCGGATGAAGACGGCAGCGCCGATCTCAAATACGTAATAGAAGTGGCCAGGGAGGTAGGCAGGAATATGAACCATTACATGGTTGTAGTCACTAAAAGCACTGTACCCATAGGCACCTCACGAAAGGTCAGGGAAGCACTGCTGCAGGAACAGGAGAAAAGAGGAGTGTCGATACCATTCGATGTTGCCTCAAATCCTGAATTCCTGAAGGAGGGCAGTGCCATTGGCGATTTTCTGAAGCCTGAAAGGATAATTATCGGTACAGATTCTGAAGATGCCGAAAAGATAATGCGACGTCTTTATAAACCTTTTGTACTCAATAACCACCCGATAATTTTCATGGATATCCCGTCGGCAGAACTCACCAAGTATGCTGCAAACTCGATGCTGGCCACCCGCATCAGTTTTATGAACGATATCGCCAATCTTTGCGAGCTGGTGGGAGCCGATATAAACTCGGTCAGGATGGGCATAGGAAGTGACAGCCGTATCGGGAGCAAATTCATTTATGCCGGGGTCGGTTACGGGGGATCCTGTTTCCCGAAAGATGTAAAGGCTCTTATCAGGACAGCCGATGAGAATAACTACTCGCTTGAAATACTGAAAGCGGTTGAGAATGTAAATAACCGGCAGAAAGAGATCATTTTCAGTAAAGTGATGGATCATTTTGAGGGCAACCTGAAGGGCAGGCGTATTGCTGTGTGGGGGCTTTCATTCAAGCCTCGCACCGACGACATGAGGGAGGCGCCGGTTCTTGTTATTATCGAAAAGCTCCTTACAGAGGGTGCTGTGGTAATTGCATATGACCCTGTTGCCATGGATGAGGCCCGCAGGATCCTTGGTGATTCCATAGAATATGCCAAAGACCAGTATGATGCGCTGGTAGACGCCGATGCTTTATTACTTGTAACCGAATGGAACGATTTCAGGACACTCAATTATAAAGTGCTTGCCCGTCTGATGAAGAACAAGTTGATATTCGACGGCCGTAATCTTTACGAACCTTCTGAGATGGAAGAGTTCGGGTTTACCTATTACGGGATAGGCCGCAGAAAGGCAGCGGGACAGGGTGACAGGCCCCGCAGACTATAATCATCTGATAGAATGAAGCGTATTCTTGTTACAGGCGGAGCGGGTTTTATAGGCTCACATCTTTGCGAAAGGCTGCTGGAAGACGGCCATGAAGTCCTTTGCCTGGACAACTTTTTTACCGGTTGCAAGAAAAACATTGTGCACCTGCTTGGAAATCCATGGTTTGAGCTTATAAGGCATGATGTTACCATGCCTTTTTACAGTGAGATCGACGAGATATACAACCTGGCCTGCCCGGCTTCACCGGTACATTATCAGCATAATCCAATCAAGACAGTAAAGACCAATGTAATTGGTGCCGTAAACATGCTCGGTCTGGCAAAGAGAAAGAGGGCAAAGATATTACAGGCATCAACCAGCGAGGTATACGGCGACCCGAAGGTGCATCCGCAGGTTGAGGGTTACTGGGGATATGTGAACCCTGTTGGT
This sequence comes from Bacteroidales bacterium, assembly GCA_007131165.1. Classification (GTDB taxonomy): domain Bacteria; phylum Bacteroidota; class Bacteroidia; order Bacteroidales; family PUMT01; genus PXAP01. The sequence continues at coordinate 28,994 of SLRB01000311.1, forward strand.
GAGCGGTCCTGCTATGACGAAGGGAAGAGGTGTGCAGAAACCCTTTTCATGGATTATCACAAGCAGAACGGGGTCAGGATAAAGGTGGCACGGATCTTCAATACGTATGGCACCAGGATGCAACTGGATGACGGACGTGTTGTTTCAAATTTCATTGTACAGGCACTCAGAGGTGTTGATATAACCGTGCACGGCAGCGGTTCCCAGACCAGGTGCTTCCAGTATGTAAGTGACCTTGTTGAAGCCCTCGTGAGGCTGATGGATACACCTGAGGATTTTACCGGGCCTGTCAATATCGGCAATCCCCATGAGGTGTCAATACTTTCGCTGGCTGAGAAGATAATTGAGATGACCGGTTCGGGATCAGAAATTGTATTTGAACAGGTACGGGGAGATGACCCGGCAAAAAGAAAGCCCGATATAACCATGGCCAGGAAAGTGCTTAACGGATGGGAACCGGTTACCGGCCTGGAGGAGGGATTGGTGCCTACCATCAGTTATTTCAGGGAGAAGCTGAACGGTAAATAATAAAGATTATGAAACGCCCATGTGCTGACACACACAAAATAAAATGTATAAAGCATGCGGGCTTGACTTCTCGATCTCACATGCAATTTGATTAACTCTTTGCTAAAATGATCAGATTTGACATTCATACGTTTGAAAAACTGAATATGTATTTGAAGCAAAACACAATTCATTGATTTTTTACTTGATTAACCTGATTTGCACGAATGATGAAAGGAATTGTACTGGCCGGGGGGGCAGGCACACGCCTGCATCCGGTAACTCATAGTATTTCGAAACAGATATTACCGGTCTATGACAAGCCGATGATATATTACCCTGTATCAGTTCTCATGCTTGCAGGCATAAGAGATATACTGATCATTTCAACTCCCGGCGATCTCCCCGTATTCCAGCATCTGCTGGGCGACGGGAAGAGGTTTGGAGTGAAATTCTCATACAGGGAACAGCCTGCTCCCGAGGGCCTTGCCCAGGCATTCCTTATCGGGGAGGAGTTTCTTGAAGATGAGCCGGCATGCCTGATACTGGGCGACAATATTTTTTACGGGTACGGACTGACAGGGATACTTGCCGATGCGGCAAGGCTGACTGACGGGGCACTGGTTTTCGGGTATTTTGTAAACAATCCCCGGCGTTACGGGGTTGCTGAGTTTAATGAAGCCGGTAAAGTTCTGAGCATTGAAGAGAAACCTGCAGAACCGAAATCAAATTATGCTGTTACAGGCCTTTATTTTTACGGCAACGATGTGGTCGATAAAGCAAAGACCCTTAAACCTTCAGCCAGGGGCGAGCTGGAGATAACCGACCTGAACCGCCTTTATCTTGAAGAATCCCGCCTCAGGGTAAAGCTGCTCAGCCGGGGTATGGCATGGCTGGATACAGGGACACATGAAAGCCTTTTGCAGGCTTCCAATTTTATTCATACTATTGAGGAGAGACAAGGCCTGAAGATCGCTTGCCTTGAGGAGATAGCCTACAAAAAGGGGTTTATCGACCGGGATATGCTGCTTTACAATGCAGAACTGCTGAAGAACAACCGTTACGGCGATTACCTGATGATGATCGCTGGAGAGCCCTCAAGGGAGCCACGCATGTAAGTCCCGGACAGTTCAGTTTTTTTGAGAACGAAAAAGCAAACAACGAGATGCAGATAAGAGAGACAGAGATTCCCGGGTTGCTGGTGATTATACCAAAAGTGTTTGATGATGCCAGGGGGTATTTTTATGAAAGTTATAATGAACGGGTATTCAGGGAGCACGGTTTGCCTACCGGATGGGTGCAGGACAATCAGTCCCGTTCTGTCAGGAACGTGGTAAGGGGCCTTCACTATCAGCTTGAACCCTATGCCCAGGCAAAACTTATCAGGGTGCTGGAAGGAGCCATACTCGACATTGCCGTTGATCTTCGAAAGGGATCGCCGGCATACGGCAGGTGGAGCGGTATTGAAATATCGTCTGGTAACCGGCTGCAGTTGCTTATCCCCAGGGGGTTTGCCCATGGCTTCAGGGTGATAAGTGAAACAGCAACAGTGTTCTATAAATGCGACGAGCTTTACAATCCGGCTGCAGAACGAGGAATTAACTACGCTGACGAACAACTGGGGATTGATTGGGGAGTTGAGCCTTCATCAGCTGTAGTATCGGAAAAGGATAAAAATGCTCCTTCTTTTTCGCAGGCAAATAATAACTTTGTATTTAATGCTACATAGAAATACAGGTTATGGCTGAAAACAACAAGAAGACGATATTGGTAACCGGGGTACAGGGCCAGCTTGGCCAGGAGCTCCAGGGGCTGTCATACACCCATCTGTACAGAAACTACCGGTTCCTGCATACCGGCATAGATAAACTCGATATAACCGATGCCGGCAGGGTAAAGGAGTACATTGCCGGAAACGGGGTGGATTGCATCATAAACTGTGCAGCATTTACCGATGTTAACAAGGCAGAAACAGAGCGTGAAACCGCAATGCTCGTGAATGGCCGTGCGCCCGGAATGCTTGCGCGCGCATGCGCTGAAAGCGGGGCATGGCTCGTACACATAGGTACCGATTATGTTTTTGACGGTCAGAAACCAACACCTTACCGTGAGGGCGATATCCCGGCGCCGGTTTCCTTTTACGGTGCCTCAAAGCTTGAAGGCGAGAAGGCGGTGCTGGAATATGAAAGGGGGACGGTGGTACGGACCTCCTGGCTTTACTCAACTTACGGCCATAATTTTTTCAACACCATAATGAGGCTTACATCAGAAAAGGATGAACTTAACGTGGTATACGACCAGGCAGGAACACCAACTTACGCAAGGGATCTGGCAAGAGTGCTGCTTTCGATAGTTGTAAATTCCCTTTCGGGGAACGGCAATTATGGCAAAGAGCTGTTTCATTACAGCAATGAAGGTATATGCTCATGGTATGACTTTGCGTTTGAAATTGTTATGCTTACCGGCAGGCATTGCAAAGTAAGGCCGGTTGAAACGGAGCACTTCCCGATGCCTGCCAGGAGGCCCCATTACAGCGTAATGAACAAAGCAAAGATAAGATCGTGGCTGTCGCTTGATATACCTCACTGGAAGGAGAGTCTGCGAAACTGTATCTCTCAGCTTGATTGAGCCTTACATTGGAAGGCCCCTTCCAGGGTGGCATATGTTCAGCTGGATTGCAGCAAAACCAAATGAAGGTCTAACTATAAAACAGAGTAAAATGGATAATAAAGAACTGCTTACGATGATCCGCCAGCGCGCCATGACATGGACAGGGGAGGAGTACGATCCGGTTACCAGGCAGGAAGTCAAAGAACTGCTTAAGGATCGCAGTAAAGAAAGTGAGCTTGTCGATGCCTTTTACCGCGACCTTGAATTTGGTACCGGCGGATTACGCGGGATCATGGGAGCCGGCACCAACAGGATGAACATATATACCGTTGGAATGGCAACACAGGGACTTGCCAACTACCTGCTCCGGCAGTTTCCCGGAGTTGGCTCATCTTCAGTTGCCATAGCCTATGACTGCAGGAACAACAGCCGGCTGTTCGCTGATACTGCCGCCGGGATATTCTCTGCAAATGATATAGATGTATACCTGTTCGATGATCTCCGGCCCACACCCGAACTGTCATTTGCCATAAGGCATTACGGCTGCCGTGCCGGGCTCGTAATAACAGCAAGCCATAATCCGAAGGAATACAGCGGTTATAAAGTCTACTGGGATGATGGTGGACAGATCATTGCACCCCATGATGTCAACATAATTGCCGAGGTAAAAAAAATAAAAAGTATCAACCAGGTAAAAAGGGATCCCAATCCCGAAAGGATCAGGATGATCGGCGAGGAAACCGACAAGGCTTACCTTGAAAAGCTGAAGGAATTGTCTTTGTCGCCCGGAGTTGTTGAGCGGCAAGATGACATGAAGATAGTGTTTACCCCAATACACGGCTCGGCAGTAAGACTTGTTCCCATGGCCCTGCGCAGCTACGGTTTTAAGAACATAATATCGGTCGCCGGGCAGGATGTAACCGACGGCGATTTCCCTACTGTGGTTTCACCAAATCCCGAAGAAGCAGCGGCTCTGGAAATGGCGATGGACAAAGCACGGGAAACAGGTGCTGACCTGGTTATGGGAACAGATCCAGATGCAGACCGTGTTGGTATTGCAGTTAAAGATAACACCGGCAGCCTTGTCATTTTGAATGGCAACCAGACGGCGTCGCTGCTGCTCTATTATATATTGAAGAGATGGGAGGAGCTGGGCAGGCTTACAGGCAAAGAGTATATTGCAAAAACCATTGTTACTACAGAATTGCTGGCCGATATTGCAGGCAAATTCGGGGTGGAGTGCTATGATGTTCTCACGGGATTTAAGTTTATTGCCGGACTCATAAGGAAATACGAAGGAGAAAAGGTGTTTGTTGCCGGGTTCGAAGAAAGTTACGGGTACCTTGTGGGAGATTTTGTAAGGGACAAGGATGCAGTGCTTTCCTGTGCTCTGATAGCCGAGGCAGCGGCCTGGGCAAGAGACCAGGGCAAGTCATTTTACGATATGCTTATAGACCTTTACATTGAGTTCGGCCTTTACCGTGAAAACCTGTTTTCGGTTGTACGTAAAGGTAAAAGCGGTGCCGAAGAAATAATGGCGATGATGGAGCGTTTCCGGAACTCGCCGCCTGAAACCATTGCAGGAGATGAAGTGATGACGGTATACGATTACCTGAAGCAGAAATCTTTCGATACTATCAGCCACCTCAGGCGTGATATAGACCTGCCGAAATCCAATGTTATTCAGTTTCTGCTTAAAGATGGGACATTAATCACGATAAGGCCATCGGGCACCGAACCAAAAATCAAATTTTATATCGGTGTGCGGGGCAAGCTTGAAAGCAGGGAGGATTACCCGGAGGTTTGCAGGCAGCTTGATGAGAGGGCCGGGAAAATTCTTGGTGCCCTTGGCATCTCCTGAAAAAACCGTTAACTCCTTTGAATGCGAGTGCTGCCAGACTTTCTGCCAGCCGCCATATTCACCTGGTTTTGTATTGCAGAATTTATTAGTGTTTAACAGGTAAAAAATATATTCTATGAAGAGTTACAGGAAAGAGATGTGGTTTGAAACCAAAAGCCGCCGTGAGCTCATCAATATTACGCCGGCAGTTGAGCAATGCCTGGCTGAGAGCGGAGTTAAAGAAGGGCTGCTGCTTTGCAATGCGATGCATATTACAAGCAGTGTGTTTATTAATGACGATGAGTCGGGGCTTCATCATGATTTTGAAGTGTGGCTTGAAAAGCTCGCCCCTGAACATCCACATTCACAATACCGGCATAACGGTTATGAAGACAATGCCGATGCCCATCTTAAACGCACAATAATGGGGCGTGAGGTTGTAGTTGCAATAACCGGCGGCAAACTTGATTTTGGCCCCTGGGAACAGATATTCTACGGCGAGTTTGACGGAAAACGGCGCAAAAGGCTCCTGCTAAAGATAATTGGCGAGTAGCTGAAAGCCTTCATCCCTTTAAGCTGCCCGATGCCCGGGTTGATTAGTTTTCCGGACCCCGGTTGTTAATATCCGGATCCCCATGTGTTTAGCGGGGGGAGCAGGGAAGTATGCTTCCCCGAAAGGGAAATAATACTTAACTCACTCGAAAAAACGGTCGCTGAAATTCACGAGGTACAACCTGCCCGTCGGTCTGGTACAGGCAGTGTAAAGCCACCTCAGATATTCGGTGTTTATCATATCATCGTTAATGTACCCCTGATCGATAAACACGTTTCTCCACTGGCCGCCCTGTGCCTTGTGGCAGGTAACAGCATAGGCGAATTTTACCTGCAGCGCATTGAACCATCTGTTCTGGCGTATCTTCTCAAAACGCTTGCGTTTGTTGGCAATGCCGGTGTAGTCTTC
>SLRB01000012.1 GCA_007131165.1 Bacteroidales bacterium
GACCTTTTAATGGAGCCGGTAGGCAGGAGTCACCATTCCGGAGCCACCGGTGAACTTTTTGATGATCTTCATACTCTTACCACAGCTCTTGAAATAGCGGGATCTATAGTAGTCAGGTTGATTGAGGGAGAGTGACCACTTCATGTGTATAAAGCATGAAAGAGTTAAATCACATTGTATGTGAGATCGACGAAGTCAACCCCTAATGCTTTATACATTTTATTTTGTGTGTGTCAGCACATGGGCGTTTCATGAAACGGTTTATTACCACTTGAATCAGGCCTTGCCGGTAATCCTTCCGAGGTCTTCCGGGGTGTCTACCGATCCTGTCTCAATTGTTGTTTCCCTTATCTTAATAGTATAACCGTTTTCGAGCCACCGGTTCTGCTCAAGCATTTCGGCAAGCTCCAGCGATGACTGTTTCAGCTTTGTAATCTCCTGCAGTGTTTCTGAAAGGTATCCGTACATACCAATATGCCTGTAGAATATATGTGCGCCGGCCCATTCTTCTGTCTCTTTCCCTCTAACATATGGTATGGGTGAACGGCTGAAATATATGGCGTTCCATTCTTTGCTGATTACCACTTTAGGTATGTTTGGGTTGAAAAGATCATTGCCGGACCTTATCTTTTTTACAAGCGTTGCTATGCCGACACCTGCCTCCCTGAAGCAGTCAGCTAAAAGTTTTATTTGATCAGGCTGAATGAACGGTTCGTCACCCTGGATGTTTATAACGGCATCGTGAGCACTGCCTGTTGATGCCAGTATAGCCGAAGCCTCGGCGCAACGGTCTGTGCCACTCTGATGAAGGGGTGAGGTCATAACGGCTTCACCACCGAATGATTTGACCACGCTTATTATGCGTTCATCATCGGTTGCCACAACTACTCTTTCCAGGGCTTTTTTTGCCTGCTCCCAGGTTCTTTGTATCATGGGCTTTCCGTTTATATCGGCAAGCGGCTTACCCGGGAACCTTGTGGACTGGTAACGGGCAGGTATTATTCCTGTTATTCGCATTCCTGTGTTTTTTTTGATATCATGGGTTCTGTGTGAAAAGGCCGGGCAAAGGAACTTATGATACAGATATTTTAACCGGTCAAATTAGTAAAAAACTATTAAAGTTGTAAATTTGTCAGTTAATTGAAGTTGCAGGACCGGATTTATGCAACCAGTTGTGCTATTTTGACAGATTTTTGTTTTGTTCGAAGATTAACAGGATGGATATTCAGGCTATTAAAAGACGGTTTGGGATTATTGGAAACTCTGCAGGATTGAACCGGGCTATCGAAGTAGCTTACAGGGTTGCTCCGACCGACCTTTCTGTACTTATTTCGGGTGAGAGCGGTTCGGGGAAAGAGGTGTTCCCGCAGATCATACACCAGTTCAGTGCCCGCAAGCACGGGCCCTATATTGCCGTTAACTGTGGTGCAATTCCTGAGGGCACAATAGATTCAGAGCTTTTCGGGCATGAAAAGGGTGCTTTTACCGGAGCACATGATAAACGAAGTGGATATTTTGAGGTGGCAAATAACGGGACCATTTTCCTTGATGAGGTATCGGAGTTGCCCCTTTCCACGCAGGTGAGACTGCTAAGGGTATTGGAAAGCGGTGAATTTATAAAGGTGGGTTCTTCAAAGGTGCAGAAGACAAACGTGAGAATTGTTGCTGCAACAAACGTTGATATCATAAAACTGCTTGGCGAGGGAAAATTCAGGGAGGATCTCTATTACCGCCTGAATACAGTACCGGTTACCGTACCACCATTGCGTGACAGGAAGGAGGATGTTTTGATCCTGTTCAGGAAATTTTCGACTGATTTTGCCGAACGTTACCGGATGCCTGAGATCCAGCTTACCGAAGAGGCAAGACAGATGCTTATACAATACTCCTGGCCAGGTAATGTAAGGCAGTTAAAAAACATTACTGAACAAATATCTATTATTGAAAAGGACAGGGAGATTGATGCTGACGGACTGAGAAAATACCTGCCCGATTATTCGGCCGAAACCCTTCCTGCCCTGATAAGCTCTGCCGGCGACAAGTCATTCGCATCTGAAAGGGAGATTCTCTACAAGATACTTTTTGATATGAAAAATGACATGCACGATCTTAAGAAACTGGTGCATGAGATAATTATGAAGAGTCCGCATGACATTGAAATTGATGACGACAGGCTGATGAGCAAACTTTATTCGGGTACCGGTCAGCTCTATGATCCGGGCAATAGCAGGCATCAGGAGGGTAAACGTCAGGAATCTTCACATATCGAAGATACAGAGGAAATAATTGAAGAATCATTATCGTTACAAGATAAAGAGGTTGAGCTTATCAAAAGAGCACTTGATAAATATGGTGGCAGGCGCAAAATGGCGGCGAATGAGCTTGGCATATCCGAAAGGACCCTCTACAGGAAGATTAGACAATATGAGATAGATTAGGGATGGGAAGAATATTGGTTTTATTTTATCTGGTTTTTTTGGCAGCCATTTCGGGTTGCACGGTTAACTATTCATTTACGGGGGCATCAATACCTCCGCAACTTGAGACTGTGTCGGTTCAGTATTTTGACAACAGGGCTCCGGTTATATATCCTTCGCTGAGCCAGGATCTTACCGATGCTTTAAAAGACAGGTTCCAGTCGCGTACCAGGCTCAGGCTGGTAAATGATGTAGGTGATGCCGATTTTGAAGGAGAGATCACTCAATACCGGACGCAGCCTGTTGCAGTCCAGGCAGATGAAAGAGCCAGCCTTGAGAGGCTCACAATAGGAGTAAGGGTAGTCTATACAAACACGGCCGACCCCGACCTGGATTTTGAAGCAACCATAAGCCGGCATGAGGATTATGATGCCCGTGTGGGACTTGAGGCTGTGGAAGCAGAACTTGTCAGAAAGATCATTGATCAGATAGTTGAAGATGTATTCAACAGGGCTTTTGTTAACTGGTAAAAGTTTATAAAACTCCCTTTGCAATGAACAGGGATAAATTCATATCATACCTGGAAACTCCGGGAGAGCTTGGCGAAACCAGCCTTGAAGAGATAAGGGGGGTGTTGAATGAATACCCTTATTTTCAAACGGCACATATGCTGGTTGTCAAAGCCTTGAGCAATTTGCAGGATGTGAGGTTCAGCAATCAGTTGAAGTTTTCAGCAGCGCATATAGGTGACCGGCATACTCTTTTCAACCTTGTAAACGAACCGGGAGTAACCGTCAGCACCCTGGCCGGTCATTCAGGCACAGCCGGACAATTGGAAAAAGAAAAAATACCGGTCAGGCCCGGCACTTCAAAAAAGACGGAGCCGGAGCAGGGAAGCGGGGAGCCTTTTATTACAGGTGAGAAAGGTAGCCGGATATCAAAGCCTGAGGTACCTTCCGGTGATCCTGAAGAAGGAGTTGTACAGGAACGAGCTGCCGTCAAAACTCCTGAAAGCCTTGCAGACAAGGTGATGAGGGATTTAGAGGAGATTAAAAAGTCGAGGGCGGCGAATGCAGCCAGCGATGCTGATGGTACCGGAGGCGAACAGGTAAAAGCCGGACAGTCACAATCCGCTGACAAAGAGGAGGGTAAATACCCGGCAGGGGGTCCCGATGAGAAAACTGTTTCAACCGGGGAGAGTATCCAGGATGTGCTTATCATTGACGAGAAAGCCGATATCGAAGAATCTCCCGGTATACAAACTTTGACCCCAGTTAAAAACAGGAAGGAAGAGGAGGAACCAGAACCGGCAGGAAAAGTTGATCCTGACCTGCTGGAGCTCGAGAAACCGGCAACCTCATCCGGCCGGGATAACAAAACTGAAAGTCCTGATGGAGAAGACAAAGCAGTAAAGCCGGAAAAAAAAAACACGATATCCGCCGGAGATCTGAATAGTGAGTCGCATTCGTTTGCCGAGTGGCTTGACCTGTTTCAGTATGAACCGTCAGTTTTACCGGAAGAGAATAGGGAGCAATTATCTGAACAACAAAAAATCAGTGATACCGGCACCGGAGATGATAAACCGGGCAGTGACAAAAACGAAAAAACAGATCTTATTGACCGGTTTTTAAAGGAAAAGCCCAGAATTGAGCCCCGTTCGCCACTTGATGATGGAACATCGCCGGCCGACATGTCTGAGAAAAGCACCAGGGAGAGCGACGAGTTTTTTACAGAAACTCTGGCACAGATTTATATTCAGCAAAAGCATTACAAGAAGGCTATTTATGCTTATGAGAAATTATGTTTGAAATATCCCGAAAAATATAGTTACTTTGCAGACCGGATTGACGAGATCAAACGTATGGTCAATCAGTGATATTTAAGCACTTATTAAACAATTGAAATAAAACAGGATATTATGTTTACGTTACTTTCAGTATTGATATTTATAGCAGCGGTCCTGCTGGTTTTGATCGTGCTTGTTCAAAACTCAAAGGGTGGAGGGCTGGCAGCTAATTTTTCTGCATCCAACCAGGTTATGGGAGTAAGGAAAACGGCTGATTTTCTGGAGAAGGCAACATGGACGCTTGCCGGTAGCCTTGTTATACTCAGCATACTGGCCTCTGCTGCCATACCTCGCGGAGAGATGGAGCAGGAGAGGTCACTCATTGAGGGGCAGATAGAGAATGCAATTGATCCGTCTGCGCCTCCCTCATTTCCTACATCTGTGCCGGATCTGCCCACCGATATCGAAACCCTTCCAGCTGACGAATTTCCGCCGGAAGAAGAAGATACGGAATAGGCTGGGGTTACTAAACAATATATTATTAGTCGTAACCGCAGAAAATTTGCATGAGAGTGTCAGTATGTCATTTGGTACTGACACTCTTTTTGTTTTCTGACAGCCCTGGTGATAACCGCCTATATTTTTGAAAATCAATATTAAATTACCGGAGAGTCAGTACTGAAGCAAAGGTGCCATGCCATAATCATGTCAATTAAAGTGTGGCTTTATGCTCCTTTTATATGTTTCTTCCCTTTGGCACAATATATGATGAAGGGGTAGCAAACTTTTAACAAATTTGTTTAACCAATTAAAAATTGAAAAAATGGCTGATATAAAGCTGACACCATTGAAAGACAGAGTGCTTGTTGAGCCCCATGAAGCAGAGGTTAAAACTTCAAGCGGTATAATTATTCCGGAATCTGCACAGGAAAGACCCCAGAAGGGCACAGTCAGGGCTGTAGGCGAAGGTAAGAAGGATGAGCCGATGACCGTTAAGGTTGGCGATGTTGTTCTGTACGGTAAGTATTCAGGGACCGAGATAAAATTTGACGGCAAGGATTACCTGATTATGCGCGAGGACGATATATTGCTTATAGAAAGGTAATTGCAAAAAGTGTTTAAACCAATAAAAAACTGATAAAATGGCAAAAGAGATTAAATTTGATATTGAAGCCAGGACGCTCCTTAAAGCGGGTGTTGATGAACTTACTGATGCAGTAAAAGTAACCCTTGGTCCAAAAGGACGCAACGTGGTTATGGATAAAAAATTCGGTGCTCCCCAGATTTCCAAGGACGGGGTTACTGTAGCCAAAGAGATAGAGCTTTCAGATCCCTACAAAAATATGGGAGCGCAGATGGTAAAGGAAGTTGCATCGAAGACTGCCGATCAGGCAGGTGACGGAACAACTACTGCCACAATTCTTGCGCAGTCGATCATGAGTGTTGGCCTGAAGAACGTGACAGCCGGTGCAAACCCTATGGATCTGAAAAGAGGTATTGATCTGGCAGTTGCAAAAGTAGTCGAGAGCCTGCAGAAACAGACAAAGACCGTTGGCGACGACATCAATAAAATTGAGCAGGTAGCTTCCATTTCGGCAAACAATGATCACTCAATCGGAAAACTTATTGCCGAGGCGATGGGCAAGGTAAAAACCGAAGGTGTTATAACTGTCGAAGAGGCAAAAGGTACTGAAACAACTGTTGAGGTGGTTGAGGGTATGCAGTTTGACCGTGGTTATATCTCACCATATTTCATTACCGATACTGACAAAATGGAGAGCGTTCTTGAGAATCCCTATATCCTGCTGTCAGACAAGAAAATATCGACCATGAAGGACCTTATGCCGGTGCTTGAGCCTGTAGCACAGTCTGGCCGGCCTCTTGTTATAATTTCTGAAGATGTAGACGGCGAAGCGCTTGCTACACTGGTTGTAAATAAGCTGAGAGGTTCCCTTAAGATTGCTGCCGTTAAAGCTCCCGGTTTTGGAGACAGGAGGAAAGAGATGCTTGAAGATATTGCTATTCTTACCGGCGGTACGGTTGTATCAGAGGAGAAAGGATTGAAGCTGGAGACTGCCACCATGGATCTTCTGGGAGAAGCTGAAAAAATTTCTATTGACAAGGAAAACACAACCATAGTAAACGGCAAAGGCGAGAAGTCTAATATAGAGGCAAGGGTTAAGCAGATCAGGATGCAGATTGAGAATACCACATCCGACTATGACAGGGAAAAACTTCAGGAACGCCTTGCCAAGCTTTCCGGCGGTGTGGCAGTGCTTTATATAGGTGCAGCTTCCGAAGTTGAGATGAAGGCCAAGAAAGACCTTGTTGACGATGCACTCAGTGCTACCCGTGCCGCGGTAGAAGAGGGTATTATCCCCGGTGGTGGTGTGGCATTTGTAAGGGCTATAGACGTACTTGAGAAGCTAACCGGTGCGAATGAAGATCAGAATACCGGGGTTGCCATTGTAAAAAGGGCTATTGAGGAGCCTCTGCGAATGATTGTTGAGAACGCCGGAATGGAGGGCTCGATAGTAATTCAGCGCGTTAAGGAGGGCAAGGGCGATTTTGGTTACAATGCCTATACTGATAAGTATGAGAACCTGTTTGAAGCGGGCGTTATCGATCCTACAAAAGTTGCACGTGTGGCTCTCGAAAATGCAGCTTCGGTTGCAGGAATGTTCCTTACCACCGAGTGCGTGATAGTAGAGGAAAAAGAGGAAAAGCCTGATATGCCACCGATGAATCCCAATATGGGAGGCATGGGAGGAATGATGTAGAGACATCTTTCATATATTTTTAGAAGGGGTTGCCTGCTCAGGGCGCCCCTTTTTTTATTAACGGGGCTTCCAACAATTAGTCCGACAGGTTAAATAACTGTGCAAAATCAATTAACTTTGGGTTTCAAAATTATCAATCCCGGTGCTGGTGATGTTGTTGGATTGACTCGTCATGACGGCAACATTTGAGGAAAGTAAAAAGATCCGGCAATCACTAAAACTGAAAAACAGACAGGCTGAAGATGGATACAAAACTGATCAAATGCGATACAATACCGGAGGGTGTACCTGCTTTATACATGGCAGCAAAGGGAAGTGACATCAGGGTCCCGGCTCTGTCGGACAGTGAAACAGAATATGTTAAATCACGTATCGAAAGGGGTGACGACCTCATAATTCTGAGCAGGCTCGGGCTATATACCTGTGTTGTTGTGAATGACTGCAGCAAGCCGGTTGCTGAACAGCTGGAGAGCACAAGAAGAATGTCGGCAAAGATACTCCAGGTGGTAAAGGAACATGAGCATCCCGTTATTGCTGCGGTTGACCTTGTTAATGATCCCGAGCTTATTTCAGCTCTGGTTGAGGGCTTGCTTCTTGTAAATTACCGTTTTGACAAATATGTTACCAGGAAGGAGAGAAAAGAGTTCTTCCCGGACGAAATAAGCATATATTGCCCATACCTGAATGATGATGATATTACCCGGCTCAGGTCGGTTTGTGAGGCAGTATATCTTGCACGGGACCTTGTAAATGAGCCGCTTTCTCATCTCAATGCATCCGGACTGGCCGACAGATTAAGGGATATGGGGGCACATGCCGGATTTGAGGTAGAGGTGATGAACAAACAGAAGTTAGAGAGCCTTAAAATGGGAGGCCTGCTTGCAGTGAACAAGGGCAGCGTTGACCCGCCTACCTTTTCGGTCATGGAGTGGAAGCCTGAGAACCCCATAAATGATAAACCCGTTGTGCTTGCAGGTAAGGGAGTTGTATATGACACCGGAGGACTCAGCCTTAAGCCCACATCAAAAAGCATGGATTATATGAAATGCGATATGGCCGGTGCCGCAACTGTTGCCGGTGTCCTCTACACAGTTGCATCCTGCCGTCTTCCCCTTCATGTTATAGGCCTGATACCTGCCACCGACAACAGGCCTGATGGCAATGCAATAGTTCCCGGTGATATTATTACAATGTATGATGGTACAACTGTTGAGGTTCTGAATACCGATGCTGAAGGGCGACTGCTGCTTGGTGACGCACTGAGCTGGGCAAAACAGTATGATCCGGCCCTCGTAATTGATATAGCCACTCTTACAGGTTCGGCACAGGCAGCTATCGGCACACAGGGAATGGTGGCAATGCACCGGGATGCAGCCGCATGGTATTCGCTCCTTGAGGAAAGCGGTTACCACACCCATGAGCGTACCGTTTTGTTCCCGTTGTGGGATGAATACTTTGAGATGATCAGGTCGGATGTTGCCGATATTAAGAATATCGGTGGCAGGGAAGCCGGAACAATAACGGCAGGGAAATTCCTGGAACACTTCATCTCTTATCCGTGGATCCATCTTGATATTGCAGGACCTGCATTCCTCCATACAGCTGAAACTTACCGCACCAAAGGAGGTACCGGTACCGGAGTAAGACTGCTGGCCGATTTTTTGTTCAGGTATGCTATGAAAGGTAAAAAGTAAATTTGGAGAAGCTGATAAATTAAAGGTAATAGTAACTAACCCAAAACTAAAGGTGTTATGGATACTTCAAAAATACGGGTCGGGATATCACAGGGAGACATTAACGGTGTCAGCTATGAGGTCATTATAAAGTCGCTGACAGACCCAAGAATTCTTGATTACTGTACCCCGGTTGTATACGGCTCGCCCAAGGTGGGGGCTTATCACCGTAAAGCGTTAAATATTAACAATTTCAGCTTCAACAATATCAAGAATGCAATAGAGGCCAATCCGAAAAGGGTAAATATTGTCGACTGCCTTGATGATAATATACGTGTAGAACTTGGCAAGTCGACCCCAATGGCAGGCGAGGCCTCGGCAATGTCGCTGGGTACGGCTGTAAATGATCTCAAGCAGGGAGTTATTGATGTAATAGTTACCGCACCGATCAATAAACTGAATATACAGTCGGAGAAGTTCCCTTTCAGGGGACACACTGAATATCTGGCACACCATTTTGAGGCGAATGATGTTATAATGTTAATGGTGAGCGACCTGATGAAGGTTGCAGTAGTAACAGGACATGTATCCCTTGCCGATGTGCCCGGCCTTCTGTCGGTCGATATGCTTGTTGGCAAATTGAGATTACTTAACTCTACACTGATAAGGGACTTCGGAATAATAAAACCCAGGATTGCCGTGCTGGGGCTCAATCCCCACTGCGGTGAAGAAGGGCTTATAGGTAATGAGGAGAAGGATATAATACAGCCTGCCTTTGACAAGGCAAGAGGAGAAAATATTATGGCACTGGGACCCTTTCCTGCCGACGGGTTTTTCGGTTCGGACAGTTTTTCGAAATTTGATGCTATCCTGGCAATGTATCATGACCAGGGCCTAAGCCCGTTCAAGGCACTTGCTTTTGACAGTGGTGTAAATTTTACTGCCGGGCTGCCTGTGGTACGGACATCTCCTGCTCACGGAACCGCATTTGAGATTGCAGGGCAGGGAATAGCTTCGCCCGATCCGTTCAGGAACGCCATTTACCTTGCCTGTGATATTTTCAATAACAGGAAGGAGTATGATGATCTGGTGTCGGGCTCAGTTGACGGTGAGGAGTTATCTGCTCAATAACATATTCATTCCCTGCGGTTAAAAGGTAAAATATTCGTAATATGACTTGTTATAGCAAGTCAATATTTCGTGAAGATGTAAAACCCCAAAATACCTTTTAACCATGGCAAAAATATCAAAACAGGAGGCTCTGAATTATCACTGCAAAGGCAAACCGGGCAAGATTGAGGTTGTCCCCACCAAAGCCTACAGCACCCAGAGGGATCTTTCAATGGCTTATACACCCGGAGTAGCAGAGCCCTGCAGGGAGATTGAAAAAAACCCTGAAGATGCATTCAAGTATACGGCAAAAGGCAATCTTGTTGCCGTTGTTTCTAACGGTACCGCGGTACTCGGTCTTGGTGATATAGGCGCTCTTGCCGGCAAGCCTGTTATGGAGGGTAAGGGCTTACTGTTCAAAGTATTTGCCGATGTAGATGTTTTTGATATTGAGGTTGACTGCAAAGATCCCGAAAAGCTGATAGAGATCACAAAGGCTATCGCCCCCACATTCGGGGGAATTAATCTCGAAGATATAAAGGCACCGGAGTGTTTTGAGATCGAGGAGAGGTTGAAGAAAGAGCTTGACATCCCTGTTTTTCACGACGACCAGCACGGTACGGCGATAATTTCAGGCGCCGCTCTTCTCAATGCCCTCGAGCTTAACGGCAAGAATATAGCCGATCTGAAAGTAGTGGTAAACGGTGCGGGCGCCTCCGGTGTTTCATGTACACTGTTTTATATTTCATTGGGGGTCAGGCCTGAAAATATTATTATGCTCGACAGCAAGGGTGTGCTCCATACCGGGCGCACAGATATAAACGAGGTTAAAAGGAAATTTGCGCGCGACACAAGTGTGCGAACCCTTGCGGAAGCTTTGGAGGGAGCCGACCTGTTCCTGGGTTTATCAGTAGGCAACATAGTAAGCCAGGATATGGTCAGAAGCATGGCTGATAATCCCATTGTTTTTGCCATGGCCAATCCCACACCTGAGATATCCTACGATGATGCTTTAGCTGCAAGGGATGACGTTATTATGGCAACAGGGCGTTCAGATTTTCCGAACCAGGTGAACAACGTACTGGGCTTTCCTTTTATCTTCAGAGGGGCTCTTGATGTAAGGGCCTCGACGATCAATGAAGAGATGAAGATAGCTGCCTGCCACGCGCTGGCTTCCCTTGCAAAGGAACTTGTCCCCGACGATGTGAACAAGGCCTATGGCCTGGAGAACCTTACATTCAGCAGGGAGTACCTGATACCCAAGCCTCTTGACCCAAGGCTTATTTCGAGAGTTTCGTCTGCAGTTGCAAGGGCGGCAGTCGATTCGGGAGTTGCACGCAGGAAGATAAGCGACTGGAAAGCTTACGATCTTGAACTGAACAGGCGTCTCGGCTTCGACAACCAGCTCATCCGTTCTATAATTGAGAAGGCAAAACAGAAACCTAAACGGGTGGTATTTGCAGAAGCCAACAACCTGAAGATACTCAAGGCCGCCCAGGGAGTGCTGGTTGACGGTATAGCCAAACCTGTACTGCTTGGAAACACTGAGGTTATAAGGAAGCTGATTGCCGATAACTGCCTGCGTCTTGACGGGGTTCCGGTTATTGATTACCGCAGTGACAAGGAAAAAGAAAGGAGGGAGAGGTATGCAGAACACCTTTACAGGCAAAGGCAGCGCAAGGGTATGTTATATGATGAAGCCCTTGACAAGATGTATGACCGGAACTATTTTGGCGTAATGATGGTCGAGACTGGCGAGGCTGATGCATTCATTTCAGGCTTTTCATCCAGGTACGCCGAAACCATCCGCCCCGCCCTGCAGATTGTCGGGACCAACAATACCATGAACCACATAGCGGGCATGTACCTGATGATCACAAAGAAGGGTCCGTTCTTTTTTGCCGATTGTACCGTGAACATTGAACCTTCGGCCCGTACACTGGTTGACACCACCCTGCTCGTGGCCCATGCCATCAGGAAATTCAATATTGAACCCAGGATTGCCCTGGTATCCTATTCTAATTTCGGGTCGATAAGGGATGGCAGCCCCCAGCGTGCGCACGAAGCCATTGATATCCTGCACAAAGAACATCCCGACCTGATGGTGGACGGCGAGATGCAGGCCAACTTCGCTTTCAACAGGGAGATGCGCAGGATAAGGTTCCCCTTTTCAATGCTTGCCGATTCGGATATCAATACTGTGATATTCCCCAATCTCAGCTCAGGTAACATTGCCTACAAGATGATGCAGGAGATCGGTGGAGCCGAGGCAGTCGGGCCCATATTGCTGGGATTGAACAAGCCGGTGCACATCCTTCAGATCGAGAGTTCGGTAAGGGAGATCGTCAATATGGCTGCAATAGCAGTTGTAGATGCCCAGTACCTGGAGAGGGGCGATGTGGCAGATATATGACATACCGGCCTTTTAAAGGCAACCTGTCTGTCAACCTTTTACCTGCCCCCCAGCACTGAAGGCCGCTGTTCGAGGTGTTTTTCCATCTCCAGCAACGGGACTCCTTCTTCGAGCCATTCCGGGGCCTCCTCACCCTTCAGGTAATGGTCGAGGTATTCCATCATGCGCACCGCGTAGTCGATCTGGTTGGCGGTCTTCCGAAGCCCGTGGTTCTCACCCTCGTATTGCAGCATTATAACCGGTTTCTTAAGCCTGCGCAGGGTGTTGTAATACTCAATTCCCTGTGTGAAGTCAACTGCACCGTCTTCGTCGTTATGCATAAGAAGCAGGGGCGTGTTGACGTTTTGGGCAAAATAAACCGGCGAATTGCGCTTAAAAGCCTCCCAGTTGTCCCAGTACCCCGGCGTCAGCCTGCCCTGGCTGC
>SLRB01000309.1 GCA_007131165.1 Bacteroidales bacterium
CAGACGAAACATATCTTGTTACAGAAGATGATATTGACAAATTCCTGGCATTTGAAGTTACGCCTGTTGCACTGGAAGGTGCATCGCCTGGCGAAACTGTAAGGAGTGGGTGGTTTCCCGTTGGGGTTCCGGTTCCTGATGCTGTACTCGAAGGTACCCAGACAATCTGTTTTGGACAGTCTGCTGAACTTACCCTGTCACTTACGGGTGTCGGACCCTGGCTTGTTGAATACACCGATGGAGAAGAAGTGTTACAGCTGGAGGGCATTACTTCGAGCCCTCACACATTTGAGGTTTCGCCCCTGGAAGATACAGAGTACAGCCTGGTAAGTGTTAAGGATAACTTTGGCACAGATGGAAATGTTACCGGTACGGCCATGGTTACAGTCACGCCCCTTCCTGAAGGAGGTGAAGTAACCGGACCTGCTTCATTTATACTGCTCAGCCAGTCAACGGGTACCCTGACGCTTTCGGGAGAGACCGGTGCCGTGGTGAGATGGGAGAAGAGGGTCAATGAGGGTAGCTGGACAGAGGTCGGGAATACTGAAAAAACATATTCAGAGGTTCCGTCTTCCATTGGTACATGGGAGTACAGGGCGGTTGTCGAAAGCGGTGAATGTGGGACTGATGAGTCTGAACCCCATGAGATTGTTGTTGCCAACTCTCCGGTTATAAACACTGTGACTTACAATGCTGCAAACGGAAGGCTTTCTCTGTTCGGCCAGTATATGGATCCAGGGAAGGATATTAATGTTACAAAACTTACTGTTTCGAACGGAACAGATAATTACAGGTTTACTACGCTTACGGCCAATGTAAAACCGGTTTCGTCTACACAGGCAGTCATTCAAACCGAAGGGAAAGCAAGAGCATTCATGAACTGGATATTCAACAATGACGGCCCGATATCAAGGGATGAACTCAACTATAACATTTCTGCTGATGCGGACTGGAACGGGCCCGCACTTGAAGACCCGGTTACTCCTGTTACAGTTAGCAATCATGTTCCGCCGTCAATCATCTCGGCAACTTACAACAGGATTGACGGTGTATTGGATGTGACCGCACAGGGACTTGTTGCTGCCGAAAATGTTACAGATATCGATGCTTCAAAGCTGGTATTAACAGGGAAGGACGGCGATAGTCACACACTGTCGGTCTCCTCAGATGTTGATGTTTTGTCTGATAAAAGGTTTGTCGTCATCATAACCGATAAAGACAAGGAAGAGGTCGACCTTATTATTGATATCGAGGGCTTGTTTGCAAGCTCAGGCGACAGCTACAATCTTGGAGCAGAAAAGGGATGGAACAGGTCTGCCCATCCTGATAACGATGTTGAAGATCTTGATGACAATCCTGTCAGGGCACAGGAAATTGAGAACCGTCCGCCAGAGGCATTGAATGTTGTAATTGATGGTGATATCTTTATCGGTAATACAATCACAGGCGATTATGACTATTACGATCTGGAAGGAGACCCTGAAGGGGAATCCGAATATGCATGGTACCGTGCTGATGATGCCGGTGGCGCCGGTGCGGAAAAGATTGCAGGGGCTGAACTGATAACATATACAGTGACGCTTGAAGATGCAGCAAAATACCTGGCATTTGAGGTAACTCCTGTTGCTCTTGCAGGAGCCCCTGAAGGTGAGCCTGTAAGAAGTGACTGGGGTCAGGTGGAAAACGCTCCGCCTTCTGTTTCGGATGTCGAATTGACCGGATTATTTGAGGTTTGTAAGGTGCTTACAGCAAATTACACCTATTTTGATCCGGAGGGCGACCCGGAGGGAGAGACGGTTATAAGATGGTTGAGGTCTGATGACGATGAGGGTACAAACGAAGAGGAAATTCATACCGGACCTGATTACACCCTGACACTTGAAGATGAAGGCAAGTATATAAAGATAGAAGTTACTCCGGTGGCTTCTGAAGGACTGGCTGAGGGCAACCCGGTTGAAAGCGGTTATTACGGCCCTGTTGAAAACACCCTTCCGACTGTTGAATTATCAGGTCCGGGCTTATTCTGCCAGGGCTCATCTGTTGAGCTGGTGTTTGAACTGACAGGATATAAACCATGGGTGGTATATTACACTGACGGTAATAGCGAGTATAGCTTTACTGCAAATTCGAGCCCTCATGTACTTACTGTAAATGCAGCGGGAACATATCAGGTTACTGCCGTTGTTGACTCAGATGGATGTGAAGGTGTTGAGCTCGGAGATGAACTTGTTTTGAATACTTCTCCGACCATAGATCTCATTAATGGTTATGCCGAGATATTTGATAATGGCCAGGGTGGGTGGTTCAGTGGCACCCTTTCGGAAAATCAGTTGAATTCCTGGAACTACGGAACTGCTAATGATGTGTTTACATCGGCTTCGGCTGGCCAGAATTTCTGGTACATAAGCGACCCGGTAACCGGTTTTGCCGAGCAATCATTCGTGTCGGGCCCGTGTTTTGATTTTACCGACACTGAGAGGCCGATGATAATCATAGATCTGTGGGAGGAATTCGGAAGCCTGGATGATGGGGCTGTGCTTCAGTATTCACTTGATAACGGCGGTACCTGGAGTAATATCGGAAGTGTGGGGACCGGGATAAACTGGTATAATAGTGATCAGGTAGGCGGACTGTCGGAAGAGTTGTCTGATGGGTGGACTTTTACCGGAGATACCGGTACCGGTCAGGGATGGCAGGAAGCAAGACATGATCTCGATATTCTGAGCGGCAATAGCTTTGTGAGACTCAGACTGGTTTACGGCACTGACGGAACGGAAGGGCAAAACTTCGGACTTGCAGTTGATAATGTGCGTATTACTGAGCGCTCACGGGTTGTCCTTTTAGAGCACTTTACCAATGCTGTTCACAATAAAAGCATCGCCGCCAATGAGACTGTTAGAAGCTTAGCCGCTGAAAAGCCCGGCGACATCGTGTTCATTAGCTATCATACTGACTTTCCTTCAGCCGATCCGTTTAATACTCCAAACAAAGCTGATCCGGCTGCCAGGTTGTTTTATTACGGGATTTCGTCAATCCCATATTCGGTTTTGGATGGTGGCCTGGATGGGTCCGGTAATTTTGACTATACCATTTCAGAACCAGCCTTTAATGAAATGATGATCAGGGCTCTTTCTGATCCCGGGTTTTCTATTGAAATTGACCAGGAACAGGCAGATGACCAGCTCAACATCCAGGTTGATATTGCCTCTTTTACTGCCCGCGAAAATACCGACCTCAGCCTTCATGTTGCAATTGTTGAGACAACTGTAGATGCCTCCGTCGCAGGGTTACAGGGTGATCATGTTTACAGCAATGTGTTGAGAAAAATGTTGCCTGATGCCGGTGGCACTCAACTGCCTGGAAACTGGAATGCAAACGGGACTGTAAGTTATAACTTCACCTGGGATATTGAAAATGTATATGATGCAGAAAACCTGAAGATAATTGTATTTATTCAGGATGAGATTTCCGGCGAAATTACCCAGACGGGCTCACTTGCCGGATTTGGGGTCCCGGTATCTGTAATACCTATACCGGTTCAGGAACCCGGTGAAGAATCAGCAATTGGATTCTATCCGAATCCTGTGAGAGATAAGTTGTACATACGGATCAATGAACCGGAAGGCCGGGTATATAACCTCGAGGTATTCAGCATTACCGGAAACATGGTTTACTCCGGCATAATGACGCAAACCGGCGGGGTATATGAATTTGATGCCAGGCTTCTGCCAAGGGGTACATACATATTTGCAGTTAAGAGAGATGGCGTGATCAAGGGCTCATCACGTATTGTAATAATGAGATAACCCGCCCGGAACAGTGGGATTACCCCAACGGCAGGTTGCTGGTTCCGGATGTTTGTGAGATATATTTACCGGCTGCCGCAGGACTTTACATCCTGTTGTAGCCGGAAGTCATCCTGTTGATGACCGGGGCAAGGTCGTCATAGGGTGCCGGATGTTTAAGTTTCCACATCCAGTTTCCCCGGCCTGTCGAGGGTGTGTTCATCCTTGCACCACGCCCGAGGCCCAAATAGTCCTGAATCGGCACAATTACAGTTGCAGCTGCTGAGGAATGGGCCATCCTGATCAGTTCGGCATGAACCTGTGATGAACGTATTTTTTTGCCGGCATATTCCCACAGCCTTCTTTTACCTTCCTTGTCGAGCTCTCTTTCGTACCAGCCACGCAATGTATTGTTGTCATGCGTACCGGTATATGCAAGGGAGTTGACGTTGTAATTATGTGGGGTATGGATGTTTGTTGCCATATCGCGCCCGAAGCTGAACTGGATCACCTGCATTCCTGGCAGGCCGTACCGGTCTCTCAGCTTGTAAACGTCATCATCAATATCGCCAAGGTCCTCTGCCACAAAGGGCATCTCAGGAAACCTTTCCTGCAGTACTTTGAAGATATCATCGCCCGGCCCTTTGGTCCATTTACCCCCCGCAGCCGTCTTGCTGCCCGCCGGCACTTCCCAGTAGGCCGAAAAAGCCCTGAAGTGGTCCAGCCGCAAAAGGTCAAAAAGCTCAAGGTTCTTTGCAAGTCTCTTAAGCCACCACTCATAACCTGTTTCTTTGAGCCGTTGCCAGTCGTATACCGGCATATTCCAGAACTGACCGTTCTTGTCGAAATAGTCAGGGGGTACACCGGCTATCGTTTTCATTTTACCGCTTTCGCGGAGGTTAAAGAGTTGCCGGTTGGCCCATACATCGGCGCTGTCGTAGCTCACGTAAAAGGGGATGTCGCCAAGGATCCTGATATCTTTTTCACCTGCGTAGCCTTTCAGCTTTTTCCACTGGTGCCAGGCGACAAACTGGTTGAATTTCTCCTGCATTATACTGCCGGCAAGGTCATAGCCGGCTGTTTTGACAGTCTTCTCATCCCTGTCCCTGAGCAGGCGCGGCCATCTCCACCATCCTGAGCCCCGGTGTTTCTCCCGGCAGGCCATAAAGAGGCTGTAATCGTCCAGCCAGTATGCCTCATTGGCGCAGAAATTTTCAAACCTTTCGTAAAGGGGGCTTCCGGTATTTTTCCTGACCTTTTCCCAGGCCTTTTCAAGAAGTGCAGCCCTGAATTCATCAGCTTTTTTGTAGCCCGCGCGACTGCTGTTCCTGAAACTTGCATTGTCCAGCTCAGATTCATTAATCAGCCCCTCATAGTATAGCTGCTTTGGATCAATAAAGAGGGTGTTCAGTGCAAAAGCAGAAGGGGAGGAGTAGGGCGACCATGCATGTGAGGCAGTTATTGGTGACAGGGGCAGTGTCTGCCAGTATGTCTGCGATGAGCGGGACAAGAAATCGACAAACCGGAATGCTTCGCTTCCAAAATCGCCTGTCCCGTATTTCCCCGGAAGGGAAGATATATGGAGCAGTACTCCTGCTTTGCGTATGGTGGAAACAGTTCGGCCGCTCAATATGGCGGCGGGGGTATCTCCAAAGAGTTCTGAAACCTCCAGTTGACCCAGTAATACATCTGTTTTACTTTCTTTAGCTTCTGTTTCCTTACCGTTGATGACATTCTGCCACTTGACAGGAGCACCTTCAGGAAGTGTTACATAGGTGCTTTTCCAGTCTGATGACCTGAACCTGTATCTGCCCTTCCCGGTAAGGAGCGTCCCGGCATGGAGGGGTACAATGCATAGCAGCCACTGCTCCTTGTGCCTTCTTGCAAACGCAAGGATGTGGTCGCTATGTTTTCCTCCTGTTTCAAGTGGAACATAATCTCCCGACAGGAACAGGTCGGGGCTCGATTGCCTGAGATTCAGGAATATATAGGTGAGAAGCTGTTTTATCCGTCCGTCGCCGGCTTCAGCCATAAGTTCAGCGGTTGTTGCCTGTTTATCTTCATTCCATCTGCGTACAGTGTTTGCAAGGTTCTCTTCAAACTGCCTGAAATTAACCGGCCTCCTGTTGTCAGGATCTACGAGGCTCAGGTCCCATACTTCCGTACCCCGGTAAATATCGGGTATGCCGGGTGCAAAACATTTGACAGCCAGTTGTGCCAGTGAATTGACAATTCCTGCTGCCGCAAGATCCCTGTGGAACGGTATGAAAGTTTTGAGAAAACGGCTGTTCTTGCTTAGAAGTGCCTCTGCGAAATTGCATACAGCCTCTTCATATTCTTTGTCCGGTTCCTCCCATGAGCTGTTCTGTTTAGCTTCGCGAAGAGTCTTGACCATATACTCTTTGATCCGGCCGGCATATTCGCTTCCTGTTTCGCCGTTAAAGGGACAGGAACCTGCAATGGTCTGATATATGAAATACTCTTCACCGGCCGAGGGTGCAATCCTGACTTTACAGGAGCCGCTGCTGCCTTCAGGATCATGTTCTGCCTTACCGCTTTTTGTCCGGCTCTGTTCATCCAGCCCGGGTGCTCCCGGATTGTTTTTGGAACTCTCAGACGATGTGTCATTCTTTTCTCTTGCTATCTCTATTTTGCCAAATCCCGGGTTCATCATGGCAATCCTGTTGCTATCATCATTTTTTTCCGGTATAGAAGGAATTTCCCGTTTTAGACTGCTGTTTACCTTTTTCCATCTTTTAACAAGGGTTGTCCATTCGCCGGTCATAGCACCGAGGGCATTAAGCCTCGCCCGCACATCCTCTCCCCTTTTTGTGTCGTGTGTCGATGTACAGTTCATCGAAAGGGGGGTGTCCTGTTGCCTGGTTAACATTGCCTCATGAAACTCATCCTTGTTCATTCCCCTGTCATCAAGGTGGTCGCCTACTTCATTGCCTGCTATAAAGCAACTGTATCTGTACATGGAGGTATCTTCAACTCCTTTTGCAGTGAGCGGGCCGGTATATTGCATCATGCGTCCCAGGAAATCACCCAGGAGGTTGTTGTAACTATTATCGCCCCTGGTGGTAGTTACCAGGTCTTTCAGCAGCCGGAGCCCATTTCGAAGACCGGGGTTATTTTTGATTGCCGCATCGAAAATTTCCATGACCATTTCCCTGGTTCTCCCGCTAATTGGGTATTCGTCAGGGTAAAGACGGTATACCGGAAAGGCAAGCATGAACTCTGAGATGGCCTTTTTCATTTCCTGGTGCTTCAGACCTTTTTTATCCGGCAATGAGGCTATCCCTTTCTCATCAGCATATACCAGAAGCTTTTCGAAAAGCTTATAAAGATTGTCTTTTTCGCCTTTCATATGTGATTCAAGGATAAGCTTCTTACTGTTGTATATAAGCCAGCCGGGTTGATCTGTCTCGCCGGTAAATCCATTGTAAAATTTCTTGAGTTTTTTGTAGCCTTTGCCTGGCATCATCAGGTTATTGACCACTGACAGGAACTCATACCCTGTTGTACCCTCAACCACCCAGTTGCCAGGAATCTTTTCTCCCTTCTCCAGTATTTTCTCAACCACAATATACATGTTGTCTCCAGTAAAGGATCTTAACCTGCGAAGATATCCGGCCGGGTCATTCAGGCCGTCAATATGGTCAATCCTTAAACCATCTATATATCCTGATTCAATAAGTTCTTTCAGGAAGCGGTGATGTTGCTCCACCACCTCCTTTCTTTCCGCCCGCAGGCATATCAGTCCGTTTACCGTGAAAAACCTTCTGAAGTTTATGCGGCGGGATGTTTCCTTCCAGTGACATGGCTCATAGTGCTGTTGCCTTACAAAGTTGCTTATCATGGCATGATTGCTGTTGAGCCTTTGAAGTATTTTACCGGTAAACGCCTGCATCCCGGGGTCTGTTTCGCAAAAGGATGAGATCTCCTCTTTTACTATTTCCCATTTGCCGTTAAGAAACCGGCTGTCAGCTTCCCTTTCTGCAAGACCGTACCTGTTCCATATAAGCCTGAAACAGTCAGGAGCCTCCTCAATTTTATCAGAGAAAACAGATCTGAATGATTCGAAGCTGGCAGGGAATAGGTTATCATAGTATTTAAGGGCAAGGCTGCCCTGCCGGAAGCTTACCTGCAGCTCGAGGTTATAAATTGCATTGTGGGCGGTACTTCCAAGGAAAGGCAGCATTAACCTTTCACTTCCTTCAGCCACCTCCGGTTCTATATCAAACATCCCGGTATATTGAGAAGCCGGCCCCTTTTCGAGAAGATCCCATATCCAGGGATTACCGGAATGGTATGCCATGTGGTTAGGAACGAAGTCCTGTATCCAGCCTGTGCCGCTCTCCCTGAGCAAACCCGATAACCGCTGCAGGTCGGCAAAAGAGCCTATCTCAGGGTTCACGGTCAGCGGGTTTGTAATATCGTAACCGTGATTACTGCCGGGTGTCGCTGAGAAAACGGGGGATGCATAGATGCTCCCCACGCCCAGTTTGTTAAGATAATCGATGTGTTGCTCCAAATCATTGAGTGTGAATGATCCATTAAACTGGATCCGGTAGCTGGAAACTGGATTATACATATTAATTGATATTTGATGAACCCTTTATTAGATGCAAGAACGTTTGGTACTCAGTATAGCCGTTGTTGACTAATCCGATAGGATCATGATGGATCTTGGTTCCATGACAAGCATACCCGATCCGTCCAGGAGGGAGGCAAACTCGCTTACCGGGCCGCCCCACCGGGTATGTGCCGAGTAAAGTACTATACTGCAGGAGCCGGAAGAACCCTCTGCTACAGAAAGTCCGGCAGCTTTATCTGAAAAATTCATCAGGACCGTCATTTCGCGGCACTCTATTTTGCCTTTGTCTTCTACACTATAATCATCTGGCAGATGTTCGCCGGCTGCAGCTTTAACGGTGCCTGCAGCTGAACCGGAAACCGGTGAACCGGCCCTGCCATGAAACTCTGCTTCATTGCCGTTTTCTTCTTTTGCTGCGAGACTAAGTATCAGTATTTCGCCGTTTGACGCTTCTGCAGCCTTAACATAGTCACGCTCTCCTGGTTTTAAAGACGGATGTGTCTTTTTAAGCTCAATAAGCTTTTTGTAGTAATTGAGAAGCTTACCTTTTTTGTCATCAGTTTCAAAATCCCAGGAAAGCGATGATCTTCTGAATGTTTCCGGCGCCTGTGGATCAGGAGCTTCACCTTTGTCTCTGAAGTCGGCAAATTCCTTCTTCCTTCCTTTCCTGACGGCCTCAACAAGATCCTTGTCGCTGTGGCTTGTAAAATACAGAAAAGGTGCATCTTCTCCGTACTCTTCGCCCATAAAGAGCATGGGAATAAAGGGGCTGACAAACAATGCCCCTGCAGCAAGCTTAAGAGATTCGAAGCAGATCAGCTGGCTAAGTCTTTCACCCAGCATCCTGTTTCCTGCCTGGTCATGATTCTGGGTACAAACAACAAACCTGTTACCCGGTATTCCTTCAGTGCTGCTGCCAAAAAATCTTTTACGGTATTCGGAATACCTTCCGTTATATACATAAGCGTTATTGTAAGCATCTGCCAGGTGTGAGGTGCTGCCAAAATCAGAATAATAGCCCTTTCGTTCACCCGTGAGCCTGGCATGGAGGGCATGGTGGAACTCGTCGCACCACTGACAATCCAGTCCGAGTCCCCCCTCCTTCAATGGAGTGATATACCTTGTGTCGTTAAGGTCACATTCTCCAATAAGGAAGTGACGACTACCCGTCCGGCTGTTAAGTGTGCTTACATGGGCAGAGAGCTCCTTAATGAAGTGCATGGCACCAAAATCATAAATTGCGTGGACAGCGTCAAGGCGCAGTCCGTCTACACCATAATCACGTAACCACATGAGCGCGTTCTCTGTAAAGTACCTTCGCACACCATCGCACCACTTATCGTCAAAGTTGATCGCACTACCCCAGGGGGTTTTGTATTTGTCAGTAAAATAAGGGCCCGCGGTATAAAGGTAGTTACCCTCCGGCCCCAGGTGGTTATATACGACGTCAAGAATTACTGCAATCCCTTTTTTGTGACATTCATCAACAAGACGGGCAAATTCTTCCGGCCCCCCGTAAGAGTTCTGTACTGCAAAGGGGTATACTCCGTCGTATCCCCAGTTACGGGTTCCCGGAAACTGTGCTACCGGCATCAGTTCTATGGCGTTTACCCCCAGTCCGGAGAGATAGTCAAGCTTTTTAATAACACCTTCAAATGTGCCTTCCGGTGAAAAGGTTCCGGTGTGAAGCTCATATATTATCAGCTCCCCGGGCTCTGTCGCCGGTCCCCTTCTGACACCTTTTGTAATTTTATCCAGATCAACCACTTTTGAAGGAGCGTGAACACCGTCGGGCTGGTGAAGAGAGGCGGGATCGGGTATTTTTGTTTTTCCATCAATCACGACCATATACCTGTCGCCTGGTTCAAGACCGGCCAAAAGGCCCTCATGATAACCATACCCGGTCTTTTCAAGCGGGTAGAAGCCTTTATTCTCAACCTCAATGCCTGCCCTGGCCGTTTTCGGCGACCAGAACAGAAACCGGGCGTCTCCTCCGGGTAAAAGGGTCATGCCCAGGTGTCTTTTATCTATCGGGGCTTTTATCATCATTACAGGCTTTAAGGTTTGGCACCATCCTGTAATAGCCTGATTATTAATAAGCTCTATTTGGAGTGGTGCGTTATTGCTCAATATGCTTGAGAAGTACTACAGACCTTCCTGTTACCTTAGTCTCCTCGCCGGCCAGATATTCATCGCTGCCCTCTTCTGAAATATATCCTTCATGCGTGTCTATAACCTTTTTCCAGGGATTGCCATATTCCTTACCGGGAATTTTAAAGGTCACATTCTCTTCATGTGCATTATACATAAGGTAGAAACTGTCATCAGTTATCCAGTTTCCCCTGACATCACGGGTGTTAAGCCCTTCACCTGACAGGAAGATGCCAATTGATTTGGCAAATTCGTTTTTCCAGTCTTCCTTGTTCATAATCTTGCCGTCGGGCATAAACCACTCAATTTCCTTTATTTTCTTACCCTGTAATGTTTCACTCCTGAACCACTTGAATCTGCAGAATACAGGGTGGTTAAGCTTGAAATGAATAAGCCGGCTCACGAAATCAATAAGACTGTCATCTTTGTTTTCCCAGTCCACCCATGATACTTCGTTATCCTGACAATATGCATTATTGTTGCCATTTTGTGTGCGCCCCATTTCGTCACCTGCTACCAGCATAGGGATACCCTGTGACAGAAAAAGCGTTGCAAGGAAATTCCTTACCTGCTTTTCTCTGAGGGTTATAATTTCAGGGTTTCCTGTTTCGCCTTCCACCCCGCAGTTCCATGACCGGTTATAGTCCTCTCCGTCTCGGTTTCCCTCCATATTTGCTTTATTGTGCTTTTCGTTGTAGGAAACCAGGTCTCTCAGTGTAAAACCATCATGTGCAGTGATAAAGTTAATGCTGGCTACCGGCCTGCGCCCGTCGTCATAATAGAGGTCTGAACTGCCGGTAATACGGTTGGCAAACTCAGGGAGCACCTTATTCTCGCCCCTCCAGAAATCCCTGACGCAATCCCTGTATCGTCCGTTCCACTCAAGCCAGCCGGCCGGGAAATTGCCCACCTGGTAACCGCCTTCGCCAATATCCCAGGGCTCGGCTATCAGCTTTACCTGCGACAGCACCGGGTCCTGGTGCAATACGTCAAAAAACGACCCCCATTTGTCGACGTCGCTGAATTCACGGGCCAGCGCCGAAGCCAGGTCAAACCTGAACCCGTCAACGTGCATATCAGTTACCCAGTAGCGGAGGCTGTCCATTATCAGCCTCAGTATGGTCGGGTGTACGGTATTTAGAGTGTTCCCGGTACCGGTATAGTCCATGTAGTACCTTTTATCTTCTTCGGTTAGCCGGTAATATGAGGTGTTATCAATTCCGCGAAAGCTTACT
The DNA here is from genome assembly GCA_007131165.1 of Bacteroidales bacterium. Classification (GTDB taxonomy): domain Bacteria; phylum Bacteroidota; class Bacteroidia; order Bacteroidales; family PUMT01; genus PXAP01. The sequence continues at coordinate 11,772 of SLRB01000309.1, forward strand.
GTTGGGCCCATCTCATTCCCTTCGCCTGTATGGTTATAGACAACATCTATAATAACCTCTATCCCTGCATTGTGCAACTCTTTTACCATGTCTTTGAATTCAACGACCTGCTGGCCGTTTTCCCAGCCTGAGGCAGAGTAGTCAGGGTGGGGGGCGAAGAAGTTGATGCTGTTATACCCCCAGTAATTGGTCAGCCCGTTTTCAACAAGGTGCCTGTCATTAATGAACTGGTGAACAGGCATTAGTTCAACAGCGTTAATCCCGAGCTTTTGGAGATACTTTATTGTTGCCGGATGTGCCAGCCCTGCGTATGTTCCCCTTATCTCTTCCGGTATCTGTGAGAAAAGCTTTGTAAATCCCTTTACATGCAGTTCATATTTTATTGTTTTGTTCAGGGGTATTTTCAACTGGGTATCCCCTTCCCAGTCAAAAACATCGTCAATCACTATACATTTGGGTACAAAGGGTGCACTATCGGTTTCACTGTATGACAGATCTTCATTTTCATTCCCTATAATGTAACCGAAAAGCGCATCATTCCACTTACCTGTTCCGTTTAACGCCTTTGCATAAGGATCTATTAAAAGCTTATTTGGGTTAAACCGGTGTCCATTGACCGGGTCATAGGGCCCGTAAACCCGGTAGCCGTATTGCTGCCCGGGCCTCAGACCGGGAATGTAGACATGCCATTGGTTATGTGTTTTCTCCTCTACCTTTATGCGGTTTGTCTCTTTACCGGTGCTGTCAAAAAGACATAGCTCCACAGCCCTTGCATTCTCAGCGAAAAGCGAGAAATTAACACCCTTGCCGTCATATCTGGCCCCCA